>JBBAFX010000038.1:0-13557 GCA_041655195.1 Trueperaceae bacterium | reverse complement strand
GACGCCCACGGTCACGCGCGCGCCGGCCAGCGGCGAAGCGCAGCTGAACGTCATGCCCGAACAGGCGTACGTGGCGCTCGACATTCGCACCGTGCCCGGCCAGTCGCACGACGAGATAGAGGCCGAACTGCGCACCATAGCGGCACGCCTTGAGGCGGGCACCGAGCGGCTGCGTTTCGATATCGACGTCTTCGAGTCGCGCCCCTGGACCGAGACTCAGGCCAACGACCCGCTGGTGCGCGCGGTGGAGGCCGTCTACCCCGCCGTGCTCGGTTCAGAGCCCCGCTACGGCGGCGTGCCTGGCGCCACCGACGGCACTTTCCTGTGGGCGTGGCGTGACATCCCCATCGTCACCATCGGGCCCGGCGACCGCGAGATCCCGCACCAGGTCGACGAGTTCGTGAGGCTCTCCGACACCGTAGCGTCGGCGCGCCTTTACGCCGCCGCTGCGGTAACCTACCTGGCGTCAGACAACGGCTGACGGGTCCCTCTAAGGGCCCGCCGCACTCCCCACCTTCTCAGGACCGACCGCTGTCGGTCACGCACTCATATCAGGAGGAAAGCATGTCCGAATCGGCTTCCCGCACCCCCGCTCTCAAGCTGGCCTTGGCGCTGCTACTGGCGCTCGGCCTGCTCCTGGGCACGGCTTACGCCCAGGACCCGGAGCCGGTCTACGGCGGCACCGTCACCGTGGCCATCACGGCGGATCCGCCCGGTTGGGACCCCACCATCTCCACCTCGCAGGAGATCCCGCGCGTCATGTACCACAACGTGTACGAAGGGCTCGTGCGCTTCGACGCGACCGGCACCATCGTGCCAGCCCTGGCCGAGAGCTACACCACCAGCGACGACGGTCTCACCTGGACCTTCCAACTGCGTGACGGCGTGAAGTTCCACGACGGCACCGACCTCACCGTCGACGACGTTATCGCTAAGTTCGAGCGCGCCATGGACCCCGAGTCGGGCCACACCAACCCCGCTTACTACGCCGCCATCGAGAGCGTCACCTCGCCCGCCGCTAACACCGTGGTGTTCGAGCTGAGCCAACCCAGCCGCGGCTTGCTTTACAACCTGGCGCGCCCTGACTCCATCATCTACCCCGCCGCCAAGGCCGAGACCCAGCGCTCCGAGCCCATCGGCACGGGCCCCTTCAAGTTCGTCTCCTACACCGAGGGTAGCCAGGTCGTGCTCGAGCGCTTCGACGACTACTACGTAGCTGGCGTGCCGTACGTCGACCGCGCGGTGTTCCGCATCATCGGCGACCCCAACACCCGCTTCGCTGCGCTGCAGGCCGGCGATATCGACATGATCGGTGTTGCCCTCCAGCCCGAGCAGTACCTCCAGATCGCCAGCAACCCCGAACTGAAGGGCACCGAAGGCACCGCCACCACCGAGATCACCGTGGCCATGAACAACACCCGCGAGCCGTTCAACGACCTGCGCGTGCGCCAGGCCATCACCCTCGCGATCGACAAGAGCACCATCGTCGAAGGCGCCATGTTCGGCCTCGGCACCATCATCGGCGCTCACATGAGCCCGGCCGAGCCTTACTACATCGACCTCTCGAACACCTACCCGTACGACCCGCAGCGCGCCCGCGAGCTGCTGGCCGAAGCCGGTTACGCGGACGGCTTCACCATCCACTTCGAGCTGCCTGAGCCTTACAACATCGAGCGCCGCTCCGGCGAGGTCGTGGCGCAGCAGCTGCGCGCCGTTGGCATAGACGTGGAGCTCAGCGTAGTGGAGTGGGGCACGTGGATCCAGCGCATCCTGCTGGGCGGCGATTACGACATGACCATCATCGGCCACTCCGAGCCGCGCGACATCAACATCTACGGCAACCCGGACTACTACTACCACTACGACAACCCGCGCGTGCGCGAGCTGCTCGAGGAAGCCGAAGCCGCCACCAGCGCCGAAGCCGAGACCGCTGCCTACCAGGAGATCGCCACCATCATCGCTAACGACGCGGTGAACGTCTGGCTCTTCTCGCCGCCCTACCTCGTAGCCGCCCGCCAGAACGTTTATGGCTTCTGGCAGGATCAGCCCACGCCCGCCATCGACGTGACCGGGGTGTTCAAGACCAACTGACCTAAGTCGGTCCGTCCTAGATGCTCGGTTTCGTCGTTCGGCGCTTCCTAACTGCGCTACTCACCGTCCTGCTGGCGAGCATGGTCGTCTTCTCGGCCTTGCTCGCCGTGCCAGGCGACCCTGCAGCTATCATCCTCGGCATCAACGCCACCCCCGAAGCGCGCGAGGTGCTCTCGCGCAAGTTGGGTCTCGACATCCCGCCCGTCCAGCGTTACGTGCAGTGGCTGGGCGGCGTGGCGCAAGGCGATTTCGGGGAGAGCATCAATTATCAACGCCCGGTCGGTCCGCTCATCGCGGACCGGCTGCGCGTTAGCGTGCCGCTCTCTATAGGCGCGGCGCTCCTCGCCTGCCTCATAGCCATACCGCTCGGTATCTTCGCAGCGGTGCGCAAGGGCACGGTGTGGGACCCGCTGGTCACCTCACTATCTCAACTCGGGGCCGCGGTGCCTAGTTTCTGGCTGGGGCTCCTGTTCATCCTCTTCTTCGCGGTCGAGAGGCGGTTGTTGCCAGCCGGCGGCTTCACGCCGTTCGGCGAGGACCCGGTAGCGTGGGCTCGCAGCCTAGCCCTGCCGGTACTGGCGCTGGCGCTCGGTCAGGCCGCGGTCATGACGCGCATGACGCGCGCCGCCATGCTCGAGGTCCTCAACCAGGACTTCGTGCGCACCGCCCGGGCCAAAGGCGTGGCCCCGCGCGGGGTGGTGCTCAAGCACGCGCTACGTAACGCCATGGTCACCATCATCACCATCCTCGGCCTCTCCCTCACCAACGTGTTCATCGGCTCTATCGTCATCGAGCAGGTCTTCGCGCTGCCCGGTCTGGGGCGCCTGGCGCTCACGGCCATCGGCACGCGCGACTTCCCCCTCCTGCAGGGCGAGATCCTCGTGTACGCCGCCACCATCGTAGGTCTGGGCTTCCTGGTCGACATCTCTTACGGTCTCCTCGACCCGAGGATCCGCTACTCATGACCGCCTCCCTCCGCGGCCGCCTGACCCTAAGTAGGCTCAACCTCTACGTTGGGGGCTTCCTCATCGCCGTGCTGGTGCTAGCGGCGCTCGTTAGCTTCGTCTGGCTGCCTTACGACCCGCAGGCCATGAACTTCGCCTCGCAGCTCTCGGCGCCGTCGCGCGCGCACCCGCTAGGCGCGGACCACTTCGGCCGCGACCTGCTGGCGCGGGTGCTGGTAGGCGCGCGCTCCACCCTGTACGTGGGGTTCACCGCCGTGGGCATAGCGCTCACGGTCGGCAGCCTGCTCGGCGCGCTCGCCGGCTACCTGGGCGGTTTCCTCGATGAGGTCGTCATGCGCCTGGTGGACGTGGCTTACGCCTTCCCCGCCATCCTCATGGCGCTACTGCTGGCGGCGGTGTTCCAACCGGGCACCCTAACGGCCATGACCGCCATCGGTATAGCCACCGTACCCATCTTCGCGCGCATCGTGCGTGCCAGCGTGCTCTCCATCAAGGAGCGCGAGTTCGTGGAGGCGGGCCGGGCGCTCGGCCTGCGCTCAGGACGCATCCTCTTCCGGCACGTGCTCCCGAACGCCCTCGGTCCGCTCATAGTGCAGGCCAGCCTCAGCCTGGCCGTGGCGGTGCTGGCGGAGGCCGCGCTCAGCTTCTTAGGGCTCGGCACCCCGCCCGACGTGCCCAGCTGGGGCAACATGCTACGCGAAAGTCAGAGCTTCATGTCCATGAGCCCCTGGCCGGCGCTAGTACCAGGGCTAGCCATCGTGTGGACGGTGCTCGGCTTCAGCCTTCTAGGCGACGCGCTCCGGGATTTGTGGGACCCGCGCAACTAACGCCACGGGCGCTCAGCTTCAGCCTGCTGGCCGACGCGTAACGCAAACCCCGCAATTTATGGGACCCGGGCAACTAACGCCAAATCAGTAAGTCAGTTTGAGCCGCCCCGGACTGGGCCCCAGCCCCGGTCACGGTACGCGGGCCGTGGCGCCCGGTGCTGGCGCGGCGTTCGGCGTGAACGGCGGCAGAACTCCGTTCATAACGCTGCAACCGCTAAGTAACCTTGCCTGCCGCAACATGGGTCACCCGAACAAGGAGCTTAAGGGTAGTCCGGAGCGGTCGCTCCGAGATCAGGTGTCCAAGGAGACGGCTATGAGCATGGAGTCAGGGATCAAGATCGTCACCGCCGATGTCGGCTTCTCTACCTTGGTTCAGCCCGTGGTCGAGAAGATAGACACCACGGCCGAGAACTGGCAGAACGGCAACTACGCCCACATCCTGCTGGACTTCCCCCTGACGTGGGCCATCGGCCGCCTGACCCGCATGAACAGCGTGGAGCGCGCCCGCACCGTGGTGGTCACGCAAGCCAGCCATGCCGCCTACAAGGACATGCTCGCCGCGTTCCACGTCAGTTCCGTGGTCGACGCTCACGACGCCAACGCGCTCATCACCGGCATCTACGCGGCCGCCTCGGCCATGAAGGTCTACCAGTGGCGCTCGGGCCTGACTTACATGGAGTTGCGGGTCACCCGGCTGCTGGTGCAGGGCTACGACACCGCTAGCGCCGCCGAGAGCCTGCGGGTCACGCAGAAGACCGTCAACGCCCATGTTTCAAACATTTTAACTAAGCTCGGACTTGATACGCGGGCGCAGTACGTGGCTACGCTCATAGCTCATCACGAGGGGCTAGTGCCGGAGCCAGCGCCGGAGCGCGCGGCCGAAGCTTGATGGGCTTGCCAGGGCGGCGCCGGCTGAGGCAGCCGGCGCCGGGCAATGACTACATGCGCCTGAGCCGGCTGATGCGCTCCTCTATAGGCGGGTGCGTGGCTAGCAGGCCGGTGGCGTTCAGTTGTAGCTCCGGGTTCACGAAGAAGAGCGACCTCACTCCCTCGCTGACCTGCAGCCGCTCCCCTGAGTACCCGCGCAGCTTCTCCAGCGCGCGCGCCAGGCCCTCAGGGTTGCGGGTTATGAAGGCTCCCGAGGCGTCGGCCAGGTACTCGCGTCTGCGGCTCACGGCCATGCGCGCCAGCGCGCCCAGGATGGGACCGACCACCAGCAGCACCAGCAGCAGGATCATGGCTATGCCCTGCCCTTTGCCGCCACCACCGCTGGAGTTGCGCCGCGAGGAGCCGCGGCTACCGCCGCTCATGCCCCCGAAGAACGACCAGCGCATGACCAGGTCGCGCAGCACCAGCAGCGCGCCCAGGGTGGCGACCAGCATGGACATGAACCTTATGTCGTAGTTGCGTATGTGCGCCATCTCGTGCGCTATGACGCCCTCCAGTTCCTGCCTGTCGAGCAGCTGCAGGAGCCCGGTAGTGACCGCGATGGTTGAGTGGTTCGGGTCACGGCCCGTGGCGAAGGCGTTCGGGGCCGGGGAGTCTATGACGTAGACCTTCGGCATGGGCACGCCGGCACCTATGGCCACCGCTTCGGAGACGTTCACTAGGTAGCGATGCTCCTCCACCGTGGCGGGCCGGGCGCCGGAGGCCGCCAAGGCTATCTTGTCGGAGAACCAGAAGCCCGCCACCGCCTGGCCCGCGCCGATGATGAGCGCTACGCCGATGAAGAAGAGGGACGCGGCGGGGTCGGTGACCTGCGCCAGCAGGTAGGCGGTGGCCACCAGCAACCCCATGGTGAAGAGCGCCAGGAACCATGAACCGCGCATGTTGGCGGCTTTGTAGTCGAGCAGATTGATGCGCCTACCCGTGCCCGGTTCGGTGAACTGGTCGGGTAGGCGGCGGCTCTGGTCGCTCACGTCAGGGACCTTCTAACTGCGTGGCAGAAGGCCGTGGCTTTACGGCGGTTACGCTTCTGGCGCACCGCTCGGGGCGCCGAACGAGACCTGCGGAACCTCGCGGTCGCCTTCGGGGATCTGCAGGAAGACGGCGGCCTGCTTGCCCATGGGGCCGGCGAGGAAGACGGCGGGCACGGTCTCGATAAGCGTGTTGTACTGCATGACGGCGTCGTTGTAGAACTGGCGCGCGTAAGCGATCTTGTTCTCCACGCCTGAGAGCTCTTCCTGGAGCAGCAGGAAGTTCTCGTTCGCCCGCAGCTGCGGGTAGTTCTCGGCTATGGCGAAGAGCCGTCCGAGAGCGGCCGACATCATGTTGGCGGCTTCGGCGGACTCGTTCACGTTCCGGGCGTTCATCATGGCTTGCCGGGAGCGGGCCACCTCTTCGAAAATCTGGCTCTCGTGCGCCGCGTAACCCTTGACGGTCTCCACGAGGTTAGGGACCAGGTCGGCGCGCCGCTTGAGTTGCACGTCGATCTGACTCCAGGCGTTCTGGTAGCGTTTCTCGTAAGTGATTATGCGGTTGTATATCGAGACCGCGTACAGCACCAGCGCGATCAGGACAGCTAAGACAATGAGGCTTCCCACGGTTGAACCTCCTGCCTAAAGTGTAGCGCAGAGAACACGTTACGAAAGCGAGAACTTCAGCTCAGCCGCTCGCGGATGACGCCGCCGCCTAGTAGCCGCTCGTCCTGGTAGACCACGGCGCTCTGCCCGACCGCCACCGCGAACTGCGGATCGTGGAAGTCGAGCCGGAAACGCTGGTCGGCCAGAAGCGTCAGGGTAGCCGGTTCCGGCTTCTGACGGTAACGGACCTGCGCCTGCACCTGGCCGGGAACCAGGTCGTCGGACACCAGGAAGTTGCGGCGGTCAGCCACCAGACCGCCCCAATGACACATGTCGCGGGTGCCCACGATCACCTCGTTGGTGTCGGCGCGGAGCTCTATAACGTAGCGCTCTAGGTGGGAGCGGGTGAGGCCGAGGCCCTTCTTCTGACCGATGGTGTAGTACATGACCCCGCGGTGCTCGCCAGCTACTGAGTAGCCGTCAGCCGCGTCGAGGACCTTGCCGGGTTGCGCTTTGGCCGCCTGGTCAAGGTAGTCCTTCACGGTGGTGGGCACGAAGCAGAGGCCCGAGGAACTCTTCTTTTCGGCTGTGCGCAGGCCGAGCTCAGCGGCCATGGCGCGCACCTCGGCCTTGGTCATGTCGCCTAAGGGGAAGAGCAGGTAGGGCAGGATCTGGCGGGGCAGCGCCCACAGGAAGTAGGTTTGGTCCTTATCGTCATCCACACCGCGGTGCAGCTCGGGTCCGTGGGGGCCGTCTATGCGCCTCACGAAGTGGCCGCTCGCCATGTACTCGCACCCGAGCGCCTGAGCGCGCTCCACGAACGCGCCGAACTTTATGTGCCGGTTGCACCATACGCACGGGTTAGGCGTCTCGCCGGCCGTGTAGCCCGGCACGAACGGATCGATAACGATCTCTTGGAAGGTACTGCGAAAATCTAGGAGGTAGAACGGTACATCCAGCGTGTCGGCTACGCGCCGCGCGTCGTAGGCGGCGTCTGGCGAGCAGCAGAGATCGAAGGCGCCCGCTGGCCTGTCGTCGGGCCAGAAGCGCAGCATGCTACCGACCACCTCGTAGCCTTGATCGGAGAGGAGGGCCGTGGCGACCGACGAGTCGACCCCGCCCGACATGGCCGCCAGCACCTTCACCGGTGCCACGCCGTCTGGCTGGGGGTTCGTAGGGGCCGTTACGGCCTGGGTGGAGGCAGCGCTCACGGACACCGATTGTAGTAGAGACGAGCGCGCACGTTGGTAACCCCGTGAGCATAAGAGGGCAGGCTGGGTGAACCGGCGCGGCAGGCTGCGGTAGACTCCAGCTCGGAGGTGCACGTGAAAGTCGGACGGATAGTCGGGATCGTTCTGCTAGTTCTGCTGGTCCTCTACCTGCTCCTGTTCCACGCGGCTAACCCCGTGCTGGTCGGCCTGCCGTGGCTCTCCGTCGTCATCCCTCCCCTGCCTGCCTCCTACGTCGTTGTGCTCGCGCTGCTCGTTGGCTTCCTCATCGGCTGGCTGCCGACGCGGCTTCTGGCCTGGCGCCGTGGGCGCGACATCAAGCGGCTGGAGAAGCGGGTGGCGGAGCTGGAACCGGCGGCCCCGCCGCTGGCCGCGCCGGGCGAGCATCAGCGCTCCGAGTACCCGGTCATCCCCGACAGGGCCGCGCAGCCAGACCCGTACACCGCAGCTAGCGGTACTTACGACGGCTCGTACGACGCCAACGAGGACGAAGCTGGTTGATGCCGCGCCAGCGCCCAGCGTCGGCCCAGCCTTGGCCAGCGCTAGTAACACCAGCAGCTACAGGTAGTCGTCCATGACAGCGCGAGCGTTAGCCCGGCACCACGCCCCGCCCGCTCTGCGCTGGCAGGTGCGCCCGCCGGCGCCGCCGGCCGCCGTGGAGGCGCTGTCGCGTTCCCTGCAGGTGCCGCCCGCCCTGGCGGCGCTCCTCTGGTCGCGCGGGCTGCGGGACGCCGCTCCCGATCACCTGACCCCACCCCTGGTCCTGAGCCCCAACCCGGCCATGAAGCTGGCCGCTGAGCGTTTGGCGGCAGCGCTGAGCGCCAAGAAGCGCATCCTCATCCACGGCGATTACGACGCCGACGGCATCAGCGGCGCGGCCATCCTCGTCCTGGGCCTAAGGGAACTGGGCGCGAACGTGGACGCGTTCATCCCGAACCGCTTGACCGACGGTTACGGCGTTAACCCGGAGCGCGTGACCGAGCATGCGGAACGCGCCGACCTGTTCGTGACCGTGGACTGCGGCATCAGCAACGTGGCCGAGATCGCAGCCCTCCAGGCGCTGGGGGTGGAGGTCATCGTCACCGACCACCACACGCCGGGCGAGGAACTGCCCGACTGCCTGGTGGTGCACCCCGGCCTGTCACCGCTGGCGCAGCATGGCCTGCCGGAGCTGACAGGCGCGGGCGTGGCGTTCCACCTACTCTGGGCCTTGCGCGAACGTCTGGGCCTGGAGGCGCCGCTGGAATACGCCGACCTGGCGACGCTCGGCACAGTAGCGGACGTGGCGCCGCTCCTGGGCGAGAACCGCGCCCTCATCCGCGAGGGCTTGCCGCGCCTGAAGGAGTCGCGCTGGGCCGGTGTGCGCGCCAGCGTGACGCAGGCGCGCCTGAACGGCGCGGTTACGGCCAGGCAGGTGGCGTTCGTGCTGGCGCCGCGCCTGAACGCCGCCGGCCGCCTCGGCGAGGCCGACCTGGGCCTGGAACTGCTCACCACCAGCTCGGAACGCCGCGCCAGCGAGCTGGCGATCTACCTGGACGCCCGCAACCAGGAGCGCCGCCAGATCCAGGACGACATGTTCGTGGAGGCCCTGGCGAAAGCGGATCCGGAGGCGCCCGCCCTGGTGCTGGAAGACCCCGGCTGGCACCCCGGGGTAATGGGCATAGTGGCCAGCAAGCTGCTAGAGACCTTCTACCTGCCCGTTTACATAGCAGCCGACGGCAAGGGCTCGGTGCGCTCCACCCCCGGCATCTCGGCGGTCGGGGGTCTCAAGGCCGCCTCAGCGCACCTGAAACGGTACGGGGGGCACCTGCAGGCGGCCGGCTTCGCGCTCGACATGGCCAAGTTCCCAGCGTTCCAGAACGCTATCTACGCTTACGCGCGGCGCTTCCCGCGGCCCGTGCCCACCGTGGTGGCGGACGCTATCGTGTCGGCCGACGAGATAAACGGCGGGCTGTGGCGCGCCATCTCTGACCTTGAGCCGTTCGGCGAGGGCCACCCGGCGCCGCTCTTCGCCCTCGTGGACAGGCTCGATATGGCGCGCGCCGTCGGGCAGGGCGGTAACACGCTGCAGTTACGGGTGGCCGGCGTGAAGGGCGTTGCGTGGCAGAAAGGTGCGCTGGCAGCGGAGTTGCCGGCAGGCAGCACAGTCAACGCCGCCGTGACGCTCAACGAGTCCGAATGGCAGGGCGTGAAGAGCCTGGAGTTCGTGGCCGAGGCCGTGCGCGTAAGCGAGCCACTGACGCTCGCCGCTGACGCCGGGGCACCGGAGCAGCCCGATGAGGTCGTAGGCACCCCAGGTACGGCGGGCCGCGAACCGGCTACTGCGGCGCATTACCCCGTCCGCCGCCTCGGCGACCCCGCGGCACGCGGCGTGCTCATCCGCGAGCTGCCCCTGGACGAAGAACCCGGGGCCGCCTCAGGCGACCCCGTGGCGGCGCTCGAGGCAGTGGCGCGGGGGCCGGACGCCACGCTCGACCTGCCGGCCACCCTGGTGGCGGCGCTCGAGCAAGCAGCGCTGGAGCAACCGACCCTGGCGGAGTTGCGGCGGGGTTTGCAGGGGCTCATGCGCGGTCATCCGCTGCCCTTCTCGCAAGCCAAGAACGACCGCGTTGTGAAGGCGCTTGACGAGTTGGGCCTGCTGGACGAACGCGGTCACGTGGTGCGGCTCGGCAACGGCACCCGCCTATCGCCGTACGAGTCGCCCAGCTTCATGGCGGGCCTCATCCGCCGCTACCGCCTGCGCACGTTCGTGCACGCCTACCGGCACCTAGACGACGAAGGCCTGGCGCGCACGGTTCAGACCCTGTTCGGGGCGGGCGCCAGACCCTGAAGCTGTAAAAAACAGAACCGGCCGATCAGGAGTTGACGGTGAACGACACTTTCACGTTCACGCGGTACTGCGTGATCTTGTCGTCCTCAACGATGGCCTGGAAGTCCTTCACGTAGATCGACTTGATGTCGCGGATGGTGCGGGCGGCTTCCTTGAGCGCCACCTGCGTGGCGTCCTCCCACCCCTTCTCCGATTGCGCCAGTAGTTCGACGACCTTAACGACTGCCATGAGTACACCTCCTGGGCGCAAGGTATCAGAGCCTTCCCAGAACCGAGGTGGCAGTCGTACGTCGGGCAGGCATACGTCGGGCGGTCGTATACCGGGCGGTCGTATGCCGGGTAGGCGCACGCCGTGTCGCAGCTCCGCACCCAACTCGGCACTAGCGGTCTCTGGCTACATTTCCTCCGGGGCTTCGACACCGAGCAGCGCCAGCGTGCCTTCCAGGGTGCGGCGCACGCGGTCCACTAGCAGCAGCCGCGCTTCGCGCATTCCCGCTGGGGACCTCAAGACTTGAGTGTCGGGGCGGCCGTCCGGGCCCTTGTGGTTGTAGTAACCGTTCCAGGCGGTGGCCAGGTCCAGTGCGTACTGCGCCACCTGGTGCGGGGCCAGCTCGGCGGCGGCGCCCTCCACCACGGCCGCGTAGCGACCCACGGCGCGCGCGAGGCGCACCTCCAGTTCACCAAGCGCCCCGAAGTCGGCGCCCGCCTTGGCGGCCTCAAGGTCGAGCCCCTCCGCGCGGGCAGCGCGCAGGATGCTGCAGGCCCGGGCGTGGGCGTACTGCACGTAAGGCGCGCTGTCGCCTGCTAGTGACAGCGCTTGCTCCCAACGGAAGTCGATGACCTTGCGGGCTTCGTTCTTCAGCATGGCGAAGCGCAGCGCGCCGATACCGACCTGGCGCGCCACCGTGTCCACTGCTGCCAGGCCCGGGTTCTTCTCCTCCACCACGGCGCGGGCGCGGCGCACCGCCTCCTCCGTCACTTCGTCTATGGAGAGGGTTATGCCCTTGCGGCCGCTCATGGCCTGGCCCTCAAGCGTCACGACCTCGTACGCCAGGTGGTGACTGTTCTCGTAGGCGGCCTTGCCTTCAGGAGTGCCGGACAGGGCCAGCGCCGTGCGCACGATGGTCTGGGGGTGACTCTGGCGCACGTCGATGACGTTGATGATCTCTTGACCGTGCGCGAAATGGCGTCCGTCGGGCCGCAGCTCGCCTTCAGGGCTGGAAGTGTAGAGCGGCTTGCCGCTCGGTTGCTGCGAGAAGCGCTCGAAGCCGAGGCCGTCGAAGATGCCAACCTTCCAGAACTGATAGCCGATGTCCTTGGCCACGTACATGGCGGCCCCACCGGAGCGCACCAGCACGACCTGTGGTTCCTCGAGCCCGGGGAGGAACTCGGAGACGTCCATGACGAGGGCGCCCGCGTACTTGCCGTCGGCGGGGCGGGAGACGTACGGGCTGGCCTCCATGACCTCGAGGCCCTTATGGAGGAGACCGCCGTTGACGATGTCGGACTCCCACACGAGCAGGTCGTACTCCACGCCGAGCGAGTGGTAGGTCTCGAGCTGGGCGCGCAGCACCCGCTCCACCTCGTGACGCAGCTCGCCGCGCTCGAGGCGGTGCATGATCTCGGTCACGCCGCGCTCAATGGCCTCACCGTCGGTCTCTTTGGCCTGACCGAGCCGCACGTACAGTTCACCCAGCCAGTGGTCGTACTTGCGGGAGCCGGCGTTAGCGTCGTAGCGAGCCTGGAAGTAGGTGACCGCGAAGAGGCTCTCGGCCGCCTGGCGGCCCGTGTCGTCGATGTAGTTCTGGACCTCCACGTCGTGGCCCACGGCGTTCAGGAGGCGCGCGGTGGCGTCGCCGAGCACGATGTTGCGCAGGTGGCCCACGTGCGCTTCCTTGTTCGGGTTCACGCTGGTGTGCTCGACCACGACCTTGAGAGGGGCGGCTTCCGGCCGCGCCGGCTTGAGCGCCACGTTCTTTACGAAAGCGGCGGGTTCCACCACGAAGTTGATGTAGGGCCCGACGGCTTCCGCTGAGCGCACACCTTCGGGAAGTTGCAGGCCGGCGATGATGCGGCCCGCGATCTCGGCGGGCGCCTGCCTGAGTTCGCGCGCGAGGGTGAAGGCGACCGGCGTGCCGAAGTCGCCCGGTTTGCCTTCGGGTACTTCCTGGATGAGGACTTGTGGCTGAGCTATTCCCAAGGCCCTGACGGCCTCTTCAACGGCGTTCTGCAGGGCCCTAACGACACTCTTCATGACGGAGAACGCTACCACATGGCGGCACATGCTCAGGAGCAGCGCGCCTGATAGAATCATGGACACTCGTAGCGCCCTCGTGGGGGTCATCGCCGGTTGGTACCCCACGAACCCCCCTGAGCCACTCACACCTAGTAAACTTGAGCAATGTCGGCTCAAGTCCATGCTTCCGAGCTAACCAGCGTAGCCCCTCTACGCACCAGTCCTGTACAGGGCCGGCCTTCTACCACCCCGAGTCAGTCCGCTGTCGGCTACGCTAGGCGCGTGGCCCGAGCGGCTCCGTCCGCCCCATCCGCCTCTGTGAGGCCTAGGAGTATCACATGGCAGACGCCGTGAACCAAGCAGACTTCAGCCAGAGCATCCCCGTCTGCCCCGTGCGCGGGTCGGTGCTCTACCCCACCATGGTCATGCCCATCGACGCTGGGCGCCCCGTCAGCATCCGCGCCATCAACGCCGCGCTCGACCGCGACCGCACCATCGTCATCGTCAGCCAGCGCGACCGCGACGTTGAGGAGCCCGGCATTGACGACTTGTATGAGGTCGGCACGGCCTGCAACATCATGCGCATGAAGAAGAACCCGGACGGCACCATCCAGATGCTCGTCCGCGCCTTCGCCCGCGTGAAGGTCACCGAGTACGAGCAGGAAGGCGGCCTCATAGAGGCCACCGTGGAACCACTCGAAGTGCCCGACGGCGACGCCGTTGAGCTGGAGGCCGCCTACCGCGAGCTGCGCGAGAAGTTCCGCGAGCTCATCGAGAGCGGCAGCCGCAGCGTGCAGTCCGAGGTCGCCCAGTTCGTCATGAACCTTGAGGACCCCGGCCAGTTCGCCGATTACGTG
>JBBAFX010000037.1:0-13624 GCA_041655195.1 Trueperaceae bacterium | reverse complement strand
TAGCCAAGCCCGGGTAGAGCACGCGGTACACGGCCAGGTTCTCGTAAACGCGCTGCAGGTACTCGCGCGTTTCGGGCTGGTCTATCTCGCGGTAGAACTCGTCCTTATCCTCAGCCACCCACTCGCTCTCGAACAGGCGCCGTACGTAACCCTGACCGCCGTTGTAACCGGCTATGACGAGCTCCTCGTCGCCATCGAAGTAGCGCAGGAGCCACGCCAGGTAGGTGGCGCCGTAGGCGATGTTCTCGCGCACCACGAACGGGTCGGTGGGCTCCTCGGAGCGCAGCTCGCCGATCCAGTCCCAGGTGGTGGGCATGACCTGCATGAGCCCCTGCGCGCCGGAGCGCGATATGGCTACTGGGCTGAAGGCGGACTCCTGGCGCATGACGGCCCAGACTAGGGCGGGCTCCACGCCGCTCAGTGCCGATTCTTCCACCACCGTGAGGGGCCAGGCGGGCGGGTAGGCCAAGCGCCACACCCGCAGGTCGTTCTCGCCGCCGGAGAGCAGCTCGCGCGCTGCGCGCACGCTCTGGCGGTACTCGTCCATGCTCTGCAGCAGTTCGGCGACCTCCACGGTGGCCAGCACGTCGCCCGCGCTCTCGGCGCTGCGCAGGGCGAAGAGCAGTTCGCCCACTGCGGCGTCCTCGTAGCCGGCGCCGTGTAGCTCCAGCGCCAGCGGCGCCACGGCGGTGGCTAGTGCGGTGCCCGTCTGGCCCTCCAGCGCGGCGGTGGTCAGTGCGCCCACGGGCGCGGTCATGGGGTCGGGCGCCGCGGGCGCGCCGCCGAGCTTCATGGCGAAGAAGCTGCCTGCGGGCACGAGTTCCCGTGCTTCGGTCATGACCTCTTCGTTACCCAGGCGGGCGGCCAGCACGACCGCGCGGTAGGCGGCGTCGTCGGCGTAAGCGCTGCTGCCTCGCGCCAGGCGCAGGTAGATGGGCAGGCTGTCCGTGAAGCGGTCGCGCGCCTCGTAGAGCCCGGTAGCCAGCCACATGAGGTCCGCGCGGCCCGTGTTCACGAGGTGGGAGACGGCCAGGTCGATGTCGCCAGCGCGGTTGGCGAGCAGACCCAGGCCGTAATGCCCGTCCGCCCCCAGGGCGGTGAAGGCCCTGGTGGCCTCCTCGTCGCGGTTCAGGTAGAAGAGGCACCACGCCTCTCCCAGGAGCGCGGTTGCGTTACCGGGTGCCTCGGCCAGCCAGCGCCGGTAGGCGTCGAGCGCCTCCTCGTAGCGGCCGAGGGCGCGCAGGGCTGGCGCCTCGATGGAGGGCGCGCTCAGGTCGCCCAGCGCCTCCAGCGCGCGGCTCTGCAGTCCGGCGCTCTGGAACGCGGCGGCGCGGCGGAACGGGTCGGCCTCGAGCTGCGCGAACTGCGCCACGGCCCGCGCGTCGGGTAACGCCGCGCGGTAGGCGGCTAAGGCCTTCTCGTTTTCGCCGGCCTCCAGGGCCAGGTCGGCCTGCAGGATGAGCAGGTCAAGGTTCTCGTTGCGCTTCAGGGCGTCATCCACGCGTAGTGCCAGCCCGCGCTCCAGCGCCCCCAATCGGGTTGCGGCCGGTAGCTCCTGCGCGCTGGCTAGGTACATGGCGCTCAGGTAGGCGCGGTAACTGTCGTCGGCGTGGGCCAGGGCGTCCAGGGCGGCGGCGTCGCCGCTCTCCAGGGCCCGTTCTAGTTCGGCGTAAGCGGGCGGCAGGCTGGGCTGCGTGAAAGCCGCCTGTTGCAGTGCGGGATCGGAGCTGCGGGGGCCCCATAACCAGGCGAGGGTGACGGCGAGCAGGAGGAGAACCGACAGCATGCCGGCACGGAGCAGAGTCATCTCGCTCAGTGTACGAAGGGTGCCTGGGTGTCTGGTGAGCGGGCCTACGTGGCGCCTTTCATGGAGCTGCAGGTGTTCCGTTATCCGGACCGGGGGAGCGTTTTGCGGTAGACTAGGCCCACAGTTAAACGACCCGTCGGCTTGTCCTGGTTCTAGGGGCAAGCCGCTTCCTAACGGGAGAACACGCAACTAGCAGCTGGAAAGAGGAGTGATCATGGCGTTAAGAATCCGCATCACACCTGAGGGTTACGAGCGCCTGAAGGCTGAACGTGACCTGGAACAGGAACGGCTCGAGGAGGCCACGCGCATCCTGCAGGAGTTGACCGGCTCGTCCGACGATTACGACGACTCCGGCCTGGAGGACGCTAAGACCGAGAAGTCGCGCATCGAGCAGCGCATCGACCGGCTGGAGGAACAGATTGCGCGGGCCGAGATCATCGACGAGCCCGCCAGCGCCGAGCGCATAGACCTCGGTAGCACCGCCACGCTCGACGCTTCAGGCGAAGAGTTCGTGGTGCAGCTCGTGTCCTCCGTGGAGTCGGGTGTACTCGACGGCGACATACCCCGCGTTAGCGACGAGTCGCCCCTGGGCCGCACCCTGGTGGGCCGCCGCGTTGGCGACAAGTTCAAGGTCGAGATCAACGGCCGCGTCACCGAGTACACCGTTAAAGCCATCGGCTGACCGGCAGGCCGCCGCTACCGCGGCGAATCGTGTAAAGCTAGCCCAATGAGCCAGAAGTCCCTCAACGAGCAACGCGACCAGCGCCTCCGCAACCTAGAGGCGCTGGTCGAGCGTGGTTTCGAGGCGTACCCCTACGATCACGAGGCGAGCCACACCGCCGCCCAGTTGCACGCCGCCCACCCAGAACCGACCCCGGGTGAGCCCATTGACTCCGAGAGCGTAAGCGTGGCCGGCCGCGTCATGCTGTTGCGCATGATTGGCAAGCTCACCTTCGCCACCCTCCAGGACGCCAGCGGGCGCATACAGGTCTCGTTCCAGAAGGACGAGCTGCCTGCGTACAACGCCCTCAAGAAGGTCGACCTGGGCGACTGGCTGGAGGTGAAAGGCGCGCTGTACGCCACCAAGACGGGTGAGCTCACGGTCGGCGCCGCCGAGTTCCGGCCCCTGGTGAAGAGCCTGCGCCCTCTACCCGACAAGCATCACGGGCTAGCCGACAAGGAGGCGCGCTACCGGCAGCGGTACCTCGACCTGCTCGTTAACCCCGAAGTGAAGCGCGCCTTCGAGCTGCGCGGCCGCGCCGTGGCGTACATAAGGCGTTACCTCGACGACCTCGGCTTCCTGGAGGTCGAGACGCCCGTGCTGCAGGCCATCCCAGGCGGTGCTGAGGCCAAGCCGTTCATCACGCACCACAATGCGCTCGATTTCGATTACCACCTGCGCATCTCGCTCGAGCTCTACCTGAAGCGCCTAATAGTGGGCGGCTTCGACGCCGTGTACGAGATCGGGCGTAACTTCCGCAACGAGGGCATCAGTTACAAGCACAACCCCGAGTACACGATGCTAGAGCTGTACTGGGCGGGCAAGGATTACATCGACATCCTGGAGCTGGTCGAGGACCTCTACTCGGGCCTCGTGCAGAAACTGCTGGGCACCACCAAGGTACCGTACCAGGGGCAGGTGCTGGACTTCACCCCGCCGTGGCCGCGGGTGGATTACACGGGTGAACTCGCGAAGCGCGCGGGCATGGAGTTCGACCCCATGGACGAGGCCAAGCTGCGCGCGTGGACGGCGGAGAAGCACCCGGGTGCCGGTGAGGGTGGCGAACCGCCCTTGGCGGAGCGGCCCCTCAACCAGGTGTTCGACAAGCTGTACGACATCTACGTGGAGCCGCACTTGGTGGGCCCCGTGTTCGTTATGGATCACCCGGAGGCCATCAGCCCGTTAGCCAAGCGGCACCGCACCCGGCCCGGTCTGGTGGAGCGCTTCGAGCCGGTGGCGGCGGGCATGGAGCTCGGTAACGCCTTCAGCGAACTGAACGACCCGCTGGATCAGCGGCGCCGCTTCGAGTTGCAGCAGGCCCTGCGGGACGCCGGCGACGAGGAGGCCCAGATGCTGGACGAGGACTTCCTCACCGCCCTCGAGTACGGCATGCCGCCCACCGGCGGCCTGGGCTTAGGCATAGACCGGCTGGCCATGATCCTGGCCGACGTGCCCAGCATCCGCGACGTGATCCTCTTCCCGCTGCTCAGGCCAGAGTAAGCGGCCTGCGTTGGCGCCCTGTGTCGGCGCTCCGATCAAGCGCCCTGGGTGGGCGCCTCAGCCGGCCGCCTGCCAGGCTTCTCGCACGTGCTGCACGAGTTCGTCGTCGATGTCTTCCGGCGCGGTCACGAGCAGCCGGTGCGTGCACATCTTGCCGGGCGGCAGCTCCTCCAGGCGCCCCTTAGCGGGCGCGCCGCGGTGGTTGATGCCCACCTCGAGCCGGCCTTTGGTGCCGGGCCCGAGGGTGGCGAACTGCTTGCTGGTGCGCAGGCTCACGTAAGACTTCTTGGGCGAGACCTCGAAGTCGCCGATGCCTTGCAGCTTGGCGAGCACCGCGTCGTGCAGGGGCCTTAGCGCCGCCTTGCTGCCGGAGTAGACGGTGTCGAGCGGGTCGGCTTCAGCTCGCCCCAACCCCGCATGAGCGTCGTGATCTGCTCCGCGGTCTTACCCGTGCTGGCTTCTATGTTGGCCATGGCCGTGGCTACGTACTTGGCGGCCTTAGCGGCCTCGTTGCTGGCAGCCGCGTTCGCCGCGGCTCCGGCGCTGTTCGCCTTCTTGGCCATCCCTACGCTCCTTCCGCTACCTTGCGGCTGGCGCTCACGCGCTCGGGGGCGCGCCCACCTCTACGTCCGCCGCCTTGGCGGCTAACCGCCGGCTGCGGCGCGCCTTGTCGGCGGCGTCGTAACGCTCTTCCAGCGGCCGGCAGAGCCGCAGGAAATACTGCATGAGTGGCCCGACGGTTACGGCGAAGATGACGGTGCCCAGGCCCACTGACCCGCCCATTATCCACCCCGACACGAGCACGGTCACCTCTACTAACGTGCGGCTCAGGCGCACACTGAGGCCTGTCATGCGCGAGATGCCGAGCACGAAGCCGTCACGCGGGCCGGCGCCCAAACCGGCCGTTATGTATATGCCGGTGGCTAGGCCGCCCAGCACCACGCCGGCAAGGAAGACCACGGTGCCGAGCACCCAGCCGAGCTCGGGCGGGGCGGCTGGCATGCTTAGGAACACGTCGGACCAGACGCCTATGAGGATCATGTTCAGGACGGTAGCTATGCCGATCTTGACGCGCGTCACGCCCGCGGAGAAGAGCAGCACCACGAAGCCGGCGATGATCATGGCCTGCCCGAAGGACAAGGGCGTGACCAGCGAGAGCCCCTGGTGGAACACGTCCCACGGCCCGAGCCCGATGGTGCCCCACACCATGAGGGCTATGGAGAGGCCGTAGAGGAGCAGACCCACGTTCAGGTGCAGCATGCGCAGCAGGAACACGGGCCAGGTGGAGAAGGGCGGGCGCTGGAACATCGGCTGAGCGTACCGCTTCGCGGTGGCGGGAGGGGGCGTTGGCTAGGCGGAGCCGCGGGCGCGCAGCGGCAAGAACACGGTCGCTAGGTCACGGCAGTTTGGCTATGGCGGCTGGTTCACTGCCGCTTCGTAGCGTTATCGGTCCGCGGCGGCCGCATCTCCAGTTGCGCGCGGCGCCACAGTATGGCGTACACGCGTTCCAGCAGTTCCTTGCGCTGCGCTGTTGTGAGGCTCTCGTCTTTCTCGATCTCGAGCATCAGGTCGTCTAGGTCGAGCATGCTCCAGCGGTCCACGCGGCCCAGCAGGTAATCGTACTCGCCGTAACGGGAGCGCTTGGCTTCAGGACCGTTGTTGGTGGTGCGCCGGACCATACTCCGACTGTAGGTAGCAGGCAGGTGGGGGCCCAGAGTCAAACGTCACCAGCCGTGGTCGTAGGCAGCGAAGCGCACGGTGGCCGCGGTACTATTCTCGCCATGTCTCAGAGCAGCGGCTACTTCCCCGCCTGGGTGAGGGAAGCCATCTTCTACCAGATCTTCCCTGACAGGTTCGCCCGGAGCGGACGCGTGAGTAAGCCCGGCAACCTGGAGGAGTGGAGCGCGCCGCCAAGCGTGCACGGCTACAAGGGCGGTGACCTCCTAGGCGTGGTCGAGAAGCTCGACCACTTGCAGGAGCTGGGCGTGAACGCCATCTACCTGAACCCCATCTTCTCGTCGGGCTCCAACCACCGCTACCACACGCACGATTACTTCCGGGTTGATCCGCTCTTAGGCGGCGACGCGGCCTTAGACGAGCTGCTGACGGCGGCGCACGCGCGTGATATGCGCGTGGTGCTCGACGGCGTGTTCAACCACGCTAGCCGCGGGCTGCTGCAGTTCCACGACATCCTCGAGAACGGCGCCGCCAGCCCGTACGTGGACTGGTTCCACGTGAACGGCTTCCCCCTCAACGCCTACGGCGGCGGTGCGCTCGGTTACGACGCCTGGTGGGGCTTGCCGGCGCTACCGAAGTTCAACACCGCCAACCCGGCCGTGCGCGAGTTCCTCCTCCGGGTGGGTGAGTACTGGCTGGAGCGCGGCGTGGACGGTTGGCGCCTGGACGTGCCCAACGAGATAGACGACGACGCTTTCTGGCAGGAGTTCCGCCGCCGCTGCCGCGCGGTGAACCCGGAAGCTTACCTGGTGGGCGAGATCTGGACGGGTGCGGAGCGCTGGCTGCGGGGCGACATCTTCGACGGCGTCATGAACTACCCCCTCACCCGCGCCATCTTCGGCCTGGTAGGGCGCGACATAGACAGGGGCGAGCTGGCTAAGAGCGGGCTCAACGCCATACACGCGCTGGGCGCCGGCGACTTCGCGGCGGAGGTGCAGCGGCAGCTGAGCGCCTATCCTGAGGACGCCGTGTACAGCCAGCTCAACCTGCTCGGTTCGCACGACACGCCCCGCGTGCGCACGAGCCTAGGCGGTGACCTAGCTGCGCTGAAGCAGGCGTGGCTCCTCCTCTTCGCGTTCCCGGGCGCGCCGTGCGTTTACTACGGCGACGAGATCGGTCTGCAGGGCGGCCACGACCCGTACTGCCGCGCCGGTATGCCGTGGGAGCAGCGCGAGGCGTGGGACGAGGAGGTCCTCGAGCTGGTGAAGGGCCTGACCCGCGCGCGGCGCGAGCACCCCGCCCTCACGCAGGGCGCCACGCAAGTGAGCGCTCCGAAGGAGGACCTGGTGCTGGTGGAGCGCCGCACCCAGCAGCCGGGTTCTCAGAATCCCCCTGGTGTGGTCTACGTGCTGGTGAACACTTCAGGCGCCGCGTCCACGGTGCCCGAGGGCGCCATGCCGCGCGGCCGCTACCGCGACCTGCTCACCGGCAACGTGGTGGAGCTGGTGAACGGCAACGGCGTGGTGCCCGCTAGGGGCGGGCTCATGCTGACGCCGGCGGGCTAGCGGCCGGCGTCAGCGAACATCTCACGGCCAGCGGAGCGAGCCCCTCACGCGCGCCGCGGCCGCTGCCGCGAGTTCAGACCTCCTGCAGCAGGATGGTGCTCTCGTCGCCCACCACCAGGCGGTGGGTGCTGGGCCGACCCTCGTGGCCCGCTATGCGCACCTCTTCCCCTATTAGGGAAGCCTGTATGCGGGGCCCCACGCCCTCTATGGAGGTGCGGGCGCCCACCACCGAGTACTCGATCTCGGAGTCGCGGATGACGCACTGCTCGCCCACTGACGTGAACGGCCCGATGTAGGAACCGACCACCTGCGCGCCTGGCGCTATGAGGGCGGGGCCGAAGATGGTGGTGTCCTTCACGAGGGCGCCCTCGCCCACCACCACCTCGCCCACCAGCTGTGATCCCTGCACGTCGCCCTTCACGTCGCGCTTGGCGCGCATGAGGAGCAGGCGGTTGGCGTCGAGGATGTCCTCTGGTTTACCGGTGTCCTTCCACCAGCCGCGTACCTCCACGGGCGCCACGGGCTCGCCCGCCTCGATGAGGCGCTGGATGGCGTCAGTTATCTGGAACTCACCCTTCGCGCCGGGCGGCAGGCCCTCGATCATGGCGTGGATCTTCTTGTCGAACACGTACACGCCCGCTATGGCCAGGGTGCTGGGCGGCTCGGCGGGTTTCTCCACCAGCCGGGTTATGCGGTCGCCGTCCACGGCGGCTACCCCTAGCGACTTGGCGGCCTCGTAACTGACGGGCACGAGCGCCATGACGGCGGTGTGCTTGCCTTCCTCGAAGCGCTTAACGAAGTCGGTGATGCCGTGCTCGAAGAGGTTGTCGGAGAGGTACATGACGAACGGGTCGTCGCCGAGGAACTCCTTAGACACCTCCACCGCGTGCGCCAGGCCCTTCGGGGGGTTCTGCTGGATGAACTCGAAGTTCACGTCCGGGTAGTCGGCCAACGTCTCCCTTATGGAGTTGGCGGTGAGGAAGCTGACCACCACGCCGATGTCGCGCACGCCGGCCTCGACCAGGTTATCGACCGCGTGGTGGATGAGCGGCCGGTTGGCCACGGAGATGGTGGGCTTGGGCTTTAGGCTGGTTATGGGGCGGAGCCGTGTGCCTAGGCCCGCCGCCAGGATGAGTCCCTTCATCTGGTCCCCTCTTCAAGACGGTTATCGGGCGAGCCGCTGCGCGCCCGCGCGGGTGACCCGCGGGCAGACGGCTTCAGCCCCTGCACGAAGATACCCTTAGGCAGGGTGCCGGTACGCGCAGGTGCACGCTAGAGAGCACAACGAACGCGGTACCCCCGGTACGATGTGCCCATGGAAACCGAATCGAACATCCGCCTCACCGTGAACATGGACCACGAGGCCGTGACCCGCATCAGGTGGCAAGCCGACGACTCCCCCCAGCCCGGGGTGAACGAAGCTGGCGCCATGATTCTCGCCCTGTGGGACCCGGAGCAGCGCAACGCGCTCCGCATAGACCTGTGGGTCAAAGAGATGACCGTGGACGACATGAACGACTTCTTCTTCCAGACGCTGCTCTCTATGGCCGACACGTACTCGCGCGCCACCAGCGACCCGGACATCGCTAGCGAGATCAAGCTCTTCGCCCGCGATTTCGCGGACAAGGCCTCCAAGAAGGCGCACGCCCAGGCGGGCGCTAAAGGAAGGGTTAGTTAACGGCGGCCTACACGCGTCATAAGGAACGCCGCTAGCGCGCTAAGCTCGTCCTATACGAAAGCAACGGGCGCCCTGGGCACCATAGGCCCTTGGGCGCGGGGCACACACCTTTCCGTGAGGAGGGAAGGATGAGCATCAAGGTCGCTAAAGCGCCACCCGGTCCGGGCAGGCTCGAGCTCGGCCGTACTATCCCGTCGCTACTCGATGAAGCTGTACGGGAACGGCCTAACGAGCGCGCCTTCAACCAGCGCGACGGCAAGGGCGGCTGGCGCACGTGGTCCGTAGCGGAGTTCGCTAAGCAATCAGAGGAGCTGGCGCTCGGCCTGCGCGGGGCTGGGCTTGAGGCAGGCGCGCGGGTGGCCCTATTCACGGAGAGTGATATGAGCTTCGTGCTGGGCGACATGGGCTGCCTGATAGGCGGGATGGTGGACGTGCCCATCTACCTCACGCACACCCCCGCCGCCATCCAGCACATCATGGAGGAGAGCGGCACGCAGGCGGTGCTGGTCACGAACCGGGCGCTGCTGGAGCGCATGGAGCGCCTGGCAGCTAACATTCCCGCCATCAAGCTCTTGGCCGTGTTCGACGAGCACGCTCTGGAAGGCTTCGAGCCGGGCCCCGAGTGGAGCGGCCGGCGCGTGACCAGTTACGGCGCGCTCATGGCGGAGGGCGCCGAGCTGCGCGTACGCGAACCCGACCGGGTGGAGCGCTACAAACGCGAGCTGGTGGCTACCGAGATGTGCACCATCATCTACACGTCGGGCACCACGGGCATGCCTAAGGGCGTCATGCTCAGCCACCAGAACCTGAGCAGTAACGCCATCGCCTCGCTCACGAGCCTGCCCGAGTTCAAGTACGGCGACGCCGAGACGGTGCTCTCGTTCCTGCCGCTTTCGCACATCTTCGCGCGTACGCTGCAGTACGCCAACATGTGGTTCTCGTCCAGCGTGTACTACGGCACGCCCGACACAGTGCGTCAGGACCTGGTGGAGGTGCGCCCCACCTTCATGGCGGCCGTGCCGCGCGTGCTGGAGAAGTCATGGGAGCGGCTGCAGGCCGCGGGCGATGAGCTCACTGGCTTCAAGCATGGCCTCTACCAGCGGGCGCTAAAGTTCGCGCGCGAGTACGACGTCACCGCGCCCAAGGCCGGCTTCGGGGGCTTCGAGAGGAGCCTCCTCGATAAGCTCGTCTACTCGAAATGGCGCGAGGCGCTGGGTGGTCGGTTGCGCATGATCATCGTGGGCGGCGCCGCGCTGCGGGCCGAACTAGCCAACATCCTCGGCGCCGCCGGCATCGACGTACTGCAGGGCTTCGGCCTCACGGAGACTAGCCCCGTCATGTCGTTCAACCGCCCGGGCCGTAACCGGCCCGGCACGGTGGGCGAGGCCATCGTGGGCACCGAGATGGGCATCTCGGAGGACGGCGAGATCCTCGCCCGCGGCCCGCACGTCATGCTCGGCTACTTCAACCGCCCGGAGGAGACCGCCGAGGTGATAGACGCGGACGGCTGGTTCCACACGGGCGACCTGGGCCGCATAGACGACGACGGCTACCTGAGCGTTACGGGCCGCCTCAAGTACCTCTTCAAGCTGAGCACCGGCAAGTACGTCATGCCGCAACCCCTCACCGACAGGCTCGAGGCCGACCCGCTAATAGACACCGCCATCGTGGTGGGCTCCGGCCAGAAGTACTGCACTGCGCTGGTGTTCCTGAGCAACGACGCCCTCATGGAGCATTACGGTCGGGCAGACGCCAGCGTGCTGAGCGAGCCGGCGCTGGAGACGGAGTTGCAGCGAGCAATAGCCGCGGCCAACGCCGACATGCCGCACTGGTCCACCATAAAGAAGGCGGCCGTGGTGACGGACGTGCTGACCATGGAGAGCGGCGAGGTGACGCCCAAGCTGAGCATCAAGCGCGAAGCCGTGCTGCAGCGCTACCAGCACGTGCTGGAAGCGCTGTACGCCGAGAAGGCGGCGCCGGCGGGCGCGGTGTTCGTTAGCTTGGATTGAGGTGCGGGCTAGGACGCTAGCGCCTACCCCTGCCCGTCCAGCGTCAACAGCGGCCCGTACAGGTCCGGCCGGCGGTCGCGGAAGAAGCCCCAGCCGGCGCGAGCGTTCTGCGCCGCGCTGAAGTCGAGGTCCGCGTAGATAACCGTTTCGGACTCGGCGTCCGCTTCAGCCAGGTAGTCGCCGGCGTAGTCGGCTATGAACGAGTGACCGTAGAAGGTGGCGTTGCCCTCCCTGCCCACCCGGTTAGCGGCGGCCACGTACATCACGTTCGACACAGCGTGACCGATCATTGCGCGGCGCCACATGCGCGTGGTCTCGAGCGCGCCGGCTTCTGCCGGTTCGCTGCCTATGGCGGTTGGGTAGAGGAGCAGATCCGCGCCTTTCAACGCCATGATGCGCGCGGCTTCAGGGAACCACTGATCCCAGCAGATGCCTACGCCGATGTTGCCGTAGCGCGTACCCCACGTCTTGAAGCCGTCGTCGCCCGGGTTGAAGTAGTACTTCTCCTCGTAACCGGGCCCGTCGGGTATGTGGCTCTTGCGGTGGGTGCCCAGCACCGTGCCGTCGGCGTCGACCATGGCGAGGCTGTTGAAGTACGCCTGCCCCGCGTGCTCGAAGAACGACACGGGCAGCACCACGCCCAGCTCGCCCGCCAGCTTGGCGAAGCGCTCTAGGAACGGGTGGCCCTCCACCGGGTGCGCCAGGGCGAACAGCTCCTCACGCTCGAGCTGCGGGAAGTAGAGGTTCTCGAACAGCTCCTGCAGGAGCACGATGTTGGCGCCGCCCGCGGCCGCCTCGCGCACCAGGCGTTCGGCCTTGTCCAGGTTCTCCTCCAGCACGTTCGAGCAGCTCATCTGGGTTACGGCCAGGCGCGCTTTACGCTCTGGGCGTTGCGGCAGCGGGGGGTTTTGGTTCAGGTTCACTTTGGGTCCTCCGTTGCTTGTGTCGTGGCGTGCGGCTGCCAGTCGGCAGGCACGTTCGGGCCGGTGGGGCGCTGCTGCGTTACGCAGTGGAACGCGCCGCCGCCCGTGATGAGGTTCTCGGCGGGCAGGCCTATGACCTGACGGCCGGGGAAGAGGGGCCGCAGGATGTTCAGCGCCCGCTCGTCGTTCACGTCGTTGTAGGTGGGCACAACCACGAAGCCGTTGCCCACGTAGAAGTTGGCGTAGGTGGGCGGCACGCGCTCGCCCTCGAGTTCTATGCGTTTGGCGGGGAGCGGCAGCTCGATCACGCGGTAGGGAGCGCCGTCCGGTTTGCGCAGGTCGTTCAGGAGCTGGAGGTTGTGCGCCATGGTGGCGTGGTTCGGGTCGGTCTCGTCCTCTTCCACGGCGCACACGATGGTGTCGTCGTCCGTGAAGCGCACGATGGTGTCGATATGGCCGTCGGTGTGGTCGCCCTCCAGGCCGCCGGGCAGCCACACCACTTCGGTCACGCCGAGGTTGTCGCGCAGGTACGCCTCTAACTCAGCGGGGGTCAACTCGGGGTTGCGGTTTGGCTCCAGCAGGCAGGAACGCGTGGTGAGGCACACGCCGCGGCCGTTGATCTCGAGCGCACCGCCTTCCATGACTATCGGCACGGCGAAGCGCTTCATACCCAGGAGGTCGGTCAGGGCGGCTGCAGCGCGGTCGTCGTCGTCCCACGGGGCGTACTTGCGGCCCCAGGCGTTGAAGAGCCAGTCCGTGGCGGCTACTTGTCCTTCTTGCTGACTGCCGGGCGCTCCGACCACGAAGAGCGGCCCGTTATCGCGGAACCAGACGTCGTTGAGGGGCACGCGGAAGTACTCAACGTTGCCGGCCACTTCCGCAGCGCGGGCCGGGTAGAGGCGCTCGGCGGCGGCGCTGATACGCGTCTTGGCGTCAGCTTCCGTTTCGGCGTCCCTCACGTTCAGCATCACGGATTCGAACGCTGCGATGGTGGCTACGAGGGCGGCGAACTCTTCGCGCACGCCCTCCAGGTAGCCCACCCAGAGCTCGTCGTCGAAGGGCCAGCCCATGTGGGTGGCGGCGTGCGGCACCCATTCGGGCGGCATACGGAAGCCCAGCGCGGCGGGGGAGCCGGGGGCGAAGTCGGTGTTGGTGAGTCGTGGTTCCAGCATGGAAACTTACTCTAGTCTGTCGGGGGCAATAGCGCAGCTTGTGGCAGCACCCATTCCAGACGGATTCGAGTATGCCGTCTGTAAAGGTCTTTCAGCGGACTAGGGTTCGGGGTGGCCAGCTCCAGCCATGACGGCCGTCTGCCTGAATGCGCGCTAGCTCTCCCCCGGGCTATCTGTTGTGACGTCCGCCAGTTCCTGCTCGATCTGTTCGATGCTCGGCAGGCTGGCCTGCAGGTCGGACGGCAGCGAACTCACTAGCTCATACGCGGCTATCCCCAACGGCTGAGTGTTCTCGCGCAACGCGTATTCGGCGACTACCTTGTTCTTGGTTTGACACAAGAGTATGCCGATGGTGGGTTTGTCCCGCTCGTCTTTGACCTGCGCGTCCACTGCCGTGAGGTAGAAGCTCAGCTGGCCGAGGTGTTCGGGTTTGAACTTGCCGGCTTTCAGCTCGATGACCACGTAACAGCGCAGCTTGAGGTGATAGAAGAGCAGGTCGAGGAAAAAATCGTCGCCTCCGACCTCGATATTCACCTGACGCCCAACGAACGCGAACCCTGCCCCTAACTACA
>JBBAFX010000036.1:0-13664 GCA_041655195.1 Trueperaceae bacterium | reverse complement strand
CATGGCACTACGACCGCCAGCCGGTTGGCGCCGTTCGCTTGCGCCACGGCCCGCACGCCGCGCGGGTTACCGACCGCCGTAGCGAGCTCGAGGTACGAGACGGTCGCGCCCGCCGGCACACGCTGCAGCTCACGCCATACGCCTACTTGGAACGGCGTGCCGTGAAGCTCGAGCGGCGTGTTGAACTCGCGCAGTTCGCCCGCGAAGTAAGCCGCCAGCTCGCGTTCGATGCTGGCTATCGGAGCGGGGCGCACGGCGCCGATGCGGTACCTCTTGCCGAGCCGCTCGAGGGATTCCGCCAGGCCGCGCCGGGTCTCGAACTCCAGCAGCAGTAAGGCGCTGTCGCTGGCCACCGCCAGCATGGGCCCCAGAGGCGTTTCTAGCCAGGCGGAGCCAGCGGGTGTCAAGGACTCGGATGCCGGGGCCTCGGGTGCCAGGGCCTCGGGTGCCAGGGCCTCGGACGCCAGGTCCTCGGGTGCCACGGTCGCCGTTGCCACGGTCGCGGGTGCCACGGTCGCGGGTGCTGGTTTCACGACCCCAACATAAACCCGCGCCCCTGTTACTGGGGCGCGGGTAAGTACCTGGCACCGGTAGGCGGCCGCCTACAGAGCCCGGACCTGAGCCTAAGGACGGTAGGTCAGCGGCCCTGAACGTACCCGGCGTCGACGTGTATGACCGTGCCGGTCACGTAAGAGGAAGCATCGGACGCCAGCCACAGACTGGCCTGCGCCACCTCGTCGGCGTTGGCGAAGCGGTTCAGGAGGCTGAGCTGCGGGGCGTACGCTTCCGGGTCCAACCCGAACTGCTCCAGCGCCGCACGCAACATGGGCGTGTCGATGGCGCCCGGCGCCACAGTGTTCACGCGGATGTTGAGCGCGCCGTTCTCCAGCGCCGCAACCTTCGAGAGGCCGTTCACGCCGTGATTAGCGGCCACGTAAGCCAGGTTGTTCGGTTGCGGCCGGAACCCCGACACGGACGAGATGTTAACGATCGAGCCGCCGTGGCCCTGCTCGCGCAGCTGGCGCAGTTCGTACTTCAGGCAGAGGGCGGTGCCCTTAAGGTCCACGTCCATGAGGCGATCCCAGTAATCCTCATCGAACTCGTGGGCGGGCTTATCGTCTGGGGTCAGGGCGGCGTTGTTAACGGCCACGTCCAGACGACCATACGCCTTCACGGCAGCGGCGACCATGGCCTCGACCTGGTCAGACTCAGCGGGGAGCGCTAACTGGAACCGCACCCGCGTGCCTAGCGGAGCTTCGGCACCCCGCTCACACCCTGCATGGTGGCAGGCCGAGAAGCCAGGTAGAAGAGGAGTTTGTCCCGCGCCCTTTCGGTAACAGCCGTTCTTACCGCCAACCTAGGCCAGGAGCCACATGCTCTAGCACGGCGCCCACCACATGCGCGCAGTAGTCCACCCCTAACTGGTTCGGTACGGTCAGCAGCAGCGTGTCAGCTTCGGCTATGGCCTCGTCCTCAGCCAATTGAGCCACCAGCGCGTCAGGCTCGGCGGCGTAACTGCGCCCGAAGATCGCCCGCGTCTGCTCGTCTATGTAACCCACCTGATCTTGTTCGTTCTGGCCCCGCCCGAAGTAGGCCCGGTCGGCGTCGGTTACGAGGGGGAAGATGCTGCGGCTCACGCTAACGCGCGGCTCGCCCGGGTGGCCCGCCGCGCGCCACGCTTCCCTGAACAGGCGGATCTGCTGCGCCTGCTGCACGTGGAACGGCTCGCCGGTCTCGTCGAACTTGAGGGTGGAACTCTGGAGGTGCATGCCGAGCCGGCCCGCCCACTGGGCAGTGGCGTTAGAGCCGGCACCCCACCAGATGCGCTCCCTTAACCCAGGCGAGTACGGCTCGATCCGCAGCAGCCCGGGCGGGTTGGGGAACATGGGCGTGGGGCTGGGCTGCGCGAAGCCTTCCCCGCGGATGACGTCCAGGAAGACCTCCGTGTGGTGCCGAGCCATGTCGGCATCGGTCTTGCCCTCCTCCGGCTGGTAACCGAAGTAACGCCAACCGTCCATTACCTGCTCGGGAGAACCACGACTGATACCTAGCTGTAACCTCCCACCGGCTATGAGGTCCGCTGCGCCCGCGTCCTCGGCCATGTACATGGGGTTCTCGTAACGCATGTCGATAACGGCGGTGCCGATCTCGATGCGCTTGGTGCGCGCGCCTATGGCCGCTAGCAGCGGGAAGGGCGAACCGAGCTGCCGAGCGAAGTGGTGCACGCGGAAGTACGCGCCGTCGCCGCCGAGCTCCTCCACCGCCACAGCCAGGTCGATGGACTGCAGCAAAGCGTCGGAGGCCGAGCGGGTACCCGAGTGAGGCGACGGGTTCCAGTGGCCGAAAGATAGGAAGCCGATCCGTTTGCTCATAGGAGTCGAGTCTGTCACGCCGCCGCCACGCGGCCGGGCTCAGACCCGACAAGCATTCGAAACGAGGCGAGCGCGAGACGCACGACGGCCGGCCAGGCACGAAGGAGGCGCGCCCCAGTACCGCGGGGCGCGCCTCGGTTACCGTTCCGCTAGAACGGCTTACGCCGCCGTGTAGCCGCCGTCCGCCACGAACTCGGCACCTGTCACGAACGAGGCCTGGTCGGAAGCCAGGAAGCAGATGACGGCCGCCATCTCCTCCGGCTGGCCGATGCGGCCCATGGGGGTGATGTCGGCGAGCATCTGCTGGTCGGTCTCACCCAGGATGGGCGTCTGGATGAAGCCCGGGTGCACCGAGTTCACGCGCACGCCCTGCTTTGCCCAGCCCAGCGCGGTGCTCTTGGTGAGGAGCCGCACGGCGCCCTTAGCAGCGTGGTAAGCGGGAGCGGTGCCGAAACCACCGATGATGCCGAACATGGAGCTGGTGTTCACCACGGAGCCGTTGCCAGACGCCTTCAGCGCCTCACCCGCAGCCTTTGTACCCAGGAACACGGAGGTCTGGGTCACGGCCACTACCTTGTCCCACATCTCCTTGGTGGTGACCTCTATGGGTTCGTTATCGCCGATGCCGGCGTTGTTGACGAGGATGTTGAGCTTGCCGTGCTCGCTAACCACCTCGGCGACCACGTTCTCCCAGCCGGACTCGCTGGTTACGTCGAGGTGCTTGTAGCTAACCTTGTAACCCTCACCAGTCAGGCGCTCCGCGACCGCTTTGCCCTTATCGTCCTGAACGTCGGCAACCACGACGATGCCGCCTTCGGCCGCCATACGCTCTACGGTTGCGAGGCCGATACCGCTGGCCCCACCTGTGACTATCGCTACTTTGCCATCGAAACGTGCCACAAATAACCCCTTCCGGCGCCGGACCAGCAAGAGACGTCCGGCACGATTACACCCCGGTGCTTGGGGCCCATTGCTTCGCAGCGAGGAGATAGGGGTTCGGAGCGTCGCGCAAGGCCCGCGCACCGGGTTACCTCAGCATAGGACCTGCCACGGCCGCCCCCTGAGGGACGGAAGTACCGGAATCGTCGAGCTTTCGGCTGTGCCCGACAAGCCTCAAGCGCACGAACGAGCGGCTGGGATTCTATAGTGCTCTGGTGCCGAAAGAGCAGCTGACCGTACCCGCCCAGGTGGCGCGCCGCTTCGTTCTGGGCCGGCAGGGCCTATGGCCCGGCAGGCGCTGGAGTGGCCCCGAGGGCGTGGAGCAAGCCATGCGCGCCGTTGAGCACCTGCAGCTAGACCCTCTCAACATCACGGCGCGCAGCCAGGACCTCATGCTGCACGCCCGCGTGGCGGGTTACGAGCCCGAGGCGTGGCAGCACCAAGCGTACGGGCGGCGGCGCTTCTTCGATTGGGGCGGCTGGTTGGCCGTGCGCCCTATGGAGGAACTGCCGTACTTCCGCCGCTACATGGTCGACAGCGTGAAGGACCCCGCGATGTCGGCTTGGCTCAAGGATCACCCCGGCTTGCTGGACGAGATGCGCACGGCGCTTAGGGAAGAGGGCCCGCTTTCGAACCGCGACTTCGACATGAGCTCGCGCAAGCGAGTAAACAGCTACCGCGGCCGCAAGGACAGCGCCGTGGCCCTATACAACCTGTGGCGCATGGGCGACGTCATGATCCATGACCGCAACCGCTTCGAGCGCGTGTACGACCTCACCGAACGGATCGCGCCCACCGAGTTCATCTACGAGGCCCCCGCTCACGACACCGAGCGTTTCATGATGCTCAAGAACGTGGCCTTCAACGGCATTCGCAACGACCAGGGCACTTACCCCGTGCCGGGCGCGTACAAGGCGGGCCCCGCCCGCGCTCTCCTGCAGGAGTTAGCAGAAGGCGGCGAACTTCGCGAGTTGGCGGTGGAGGGTCAGCGCGGCAAGCAGTACATTCTGAGCTCCGACATGCCGCTTTTGGAGGAGCTCATGCTGGGGCGCGTGCCGGCGGCCTGGCGGCCGTTAGGCGAGACCACCGAGGAAGCCGTCACGTTCCTGGCTCCGCTCGACCCGGTTTCAGCGCGGGGTCGTTCCGCCAAGCTGTTCGGTTTCGATTACGTGTGGGAGGTCTACAAGCCGGTAGAGAAGCGCATCTGGGGCTACTACGTGCTGCCGATCCTGTGGGGCGACTCGCTGGTGGCGCGCTCGGACCTCAAGCTGGACCGCGCCACGAACACGCTGCAGGTGCTCGGGTTCTGGCTCGAGGAACGGGCTACCGGCAAGGACGCAGGGTTCGCGACCGCCTTCGGGCACGGGTTAGGGAACCTGCAACGCTTCGTGGGGGCCGCCAAGCTGGACCTGACCGCGGTCCGGCCCGTGGCGCTTAGGACCGAAGCACGTAAAGCCGCGAAGAACGGGTAGCGACGCCTACTAACGAGGCGTGCTTCTTAGCTGCTGGCGGGTTCAGCGGTATACGTCCTTGCGGTGACCCGCAGCCACAACAACGATCGTTAGCACCTGGTCTTGGATTCGGTATAGGACCCGGAGATATCCCGTGCGGATCCGCCACTCGGGCCGCGACAACGTGATGCGGGGCGACGCGGACGGGCAGCCCCCGGTGCTGTCCGCCTGAGGGCCCGCCTTAAGATTCACTTCAGCTTCCTGACCGACACTCAAGTCAGGAGGATGGACATGAGCAACAACTCAGTAATTGGGAACAGCATCCGCAGGCCGGCAGGCTCGCCCGCCAGCACGCGCGTGGTGGCCGTGGGCCGGCTGCTGGCCGCAGCGCTCCTGGCGCTGGTGCTCGCCGCCTGTAGCTCTGCTGCGCAAACGCAGATCCCCGGCGGTCCGCTGGAGCACCTGCCATCCACGATCACGGACGGCACCAACCCGGCGGAAGGCGGAGACTCCTGCGTGGTCGAGAACCGCAGCTTCGATGACGACGTGACCGTACCTAAGGACCTGGTCTGCACCTTCAATAACGTCACCATCAATGGCAACCTGATACTCGCCCCAGGCGCCCGCGTTGACGCCACCGGCGGCCACGTCGACGGCAACGTCCTCGTGTACCCGAACGCCAAGTACGTGGCTACCGGCACCTCCATCAACGGCAACGTGCAAGCCGAACGCGCCACACTGATCGACATCGAGGACGTGCAGCTGAACGGCAACGTGCAGACTTGGCGCACCGCCAGCCTGGTGGTCACGGGTGGCAGCACCTCCGACATCCAGCCCGAGCGTAACGGCACCGTCACGGTGGTAAGCGTGCAGGTCGACGGCAACATCCAGCCCGAGAAGAACACCGGCATGGTCACCATCAACAACAACCGCGTGTACGGCGACGTGCAGCCCAAGGAGAACACGGGCGGCGTGACCATCAACAACAACGAGATCCTCGGCAATCTGCAGTGCGAGAGCAACGTGCCCGCCCCCACCGGCAGCGGCAACACCGTGCACGGCGATTACGACGGCCAGTGCTCCACGCTGCGCTGAACACATTCAGTTGCACCCTGCGGGTCGCATCGGGTGACCTCAGGTAGGTTTCAGAAACCGCTTCCCTAAGCAGCAAGGGCCGGCCCGGAGCCAACACGAAGGTCCGGGCCGGCCCTTTGAGTAAACGTGCATTCCGCGGTGCCCACCTGGTTTGTAACCTTAGTTCCTCGGATTGCTGCCCTACCGATTAGCGCCAAACAACTCAGCTATCTGCCTGGCCCCCATTGAGTTGAAGTCGTCAGGCACCAGCGTTTCCTTCGCCAGCGCTTCAGGCAGGAATCCGACCCGGCCCGCCGCCGCGCCGCCGAGCGGCTGGACATGCGCAACGGGCCTACCGTTGACGGTGATGGCGAACTCTTCTTTCACAAGCCGAGACAGGTGCGTCTTGGCTTCGCGCATGCTGACCTTCTTCACCTCGACCTCCTCAATCCTAGTGAGTCTATTCGACTGAAACCAGTCCAACTGCGCTCGCACCCAGCCGGACACGTTGGCGGCGCATAACGCCCGTGTGACGCCACTTTCTTCAAGCTGATGGCCAGGAAGACAGCACCGTCACGTTCCGCCTGGAGGATCACATGAGCGCACGCACCTGGAAACACATCCATCTTGCCCTCGTCCTGGGCGCCGCCTTGCTGCTGACGGCATGCGGCACCGCGGCCCCAGACGAGAAGAAACCGGACCTGGCGGCGCCCACCATCGCGTCCGTCCAGCCGCGCGCCGCCACCGCCGGTCAGAGCGTGGTCATCACCGGAACCGGTTTCGGCGAATCAGGCACAGTAAACATCGGTACGGTGAGCGCTCCCACGCTTTCGTAGAGCGACGAACGTATAGAGGTAGTCGTGCCGGCGGGGTTAGAGGCGGCGTGGCAGCCGCTCGCTCTCAGCGTCACCAGCGCCGGCGAGGCGCAGGCGGAGCTGTTCCTGGGCAGCCATTTCACTGGCATAGGAACCGACCTACAAGAGTTCCTTGATGCTCATGCGGCTGGTTCGCACGTGTTGCTACCGCCAGGAACCCTCGATTCGGTCGGGGCGCCGCTGACATTTGACGGCATGCACCTCTACGGTTCACTGGAAGGAACGCAGCTGGATCTCGGCGACTTGCAGATAGTTGTTGGCCTTGCACCGAGCGCCAGCCTGAACGACCTGACACTCAGCGTTGCTACTGCCGACTATCTGGCGGCCCTACCCGATACGCAGCCGTTGGATCCCAGTTGGGTACCTACAGCTGTGACCTTCGAGCGGGTCGACCTAACAGCCGGTAGCTTCGGCGACGGCGACTGGTATCACGTCTCTCCCCTACCGGGCGCTCTGACGCTTAACGCCAGCTACGTGAGAGCAGACGGGGACGCCGTTCTGCTGGGCCTGCAGGGCGTAAACGTCAGCGGCAGTACGGTCGAGGCCTTCGAGGCCGTGGCAGACTCTTGGTCCGGCGCTACGGTCATAGAATCGTCCAGTTTCGTGGGTGAGTCGATGATCACGGTGACAGCCGCACTCGAGGTAACCGTAAAGGGCTCCACGCTACGAGTCACGAACGGAATCGTGCAGCTATTCGCCGGGTCTGGCGCCGTACACGGGCCCCCAGCACTTAAGACGCTACACCTCAGCACTAGCGTGGTGGAGGCGCTGGGTGCAGAGTCAGAAAGTGTGGGCAGGGGCAACATCGAAATCGGCATCCAGTTTGGCGCCCTAGAAATACTTGACAATAAGACGATGTACGCTCGTAGCCTGGTAGAAGTCACCCCTATAAACGCTTCCGGGGTGACAATCCAGGGTAACGAAGCGAGATCGAGGGTCCGGCAGAAGCCACCGCCCCCTCTTTCAGGTTCAGCGACAACGACGTCTACGCTGCCGCCCTCAGTTACGCCCGCGTGCAGATCAGGTCGCAAAGTTCCGGCACACCACTTTGTGACGTTGCTGCCAACCGGTTCGAGGTCTCGTCGAACGAAGGTTACCCGTCCGTCTACCTTGAGTGCAGTGGTACCGAGGTTGGCGAGTTCATGGTGCACGACAACGACTTCCTGATCACCGGACCCGGTGCCCACATGAACGTTAGTGATAGCGCTCGCGGGACCATTACCGAATTCACTGGCAACTTAGTCGACGTCACGGAAACGCTCAGTTTCGGCTCAGCCGGCGCCCTCACGATAGGCAACAACGAACTGACCTCCACCAACATCCGCCTCTTCCTGACCAACGAAGGCGGCGAGACCACGGTCACGAACAACAGCGTTACCGCGCCGTCGGTAGACGGAGCCCTCCTGGAACTGACCACCAGCGGCAGGGTCGCTGTAACCGGCAACCAGTTCATGCAAGAGGTGCCCCCTCAGCGGGGTGGCTGGCCATGGACGTGGTGGCCAACGCCACAACGGAGCTAACCGTATGGAACAACAAGTTCAGTAACCTCGGCCGGGCTTTACGGCTTTACTCCGACGGCCACGAGTTCACGGGCGCAATCACCAACAATAGCTTTGACTTCCCCATCACTTACATGCCCGCTGCGGCTGAGGTGGCGGCGCTCAATGGCGCGGCCATCGACCTGGACCTGCGCTCGAACCGATGGGGTCAAGTGCAGACCCCGGAGGAACTGGCCAGTTACGTGCTCGCTTGCGCCGATGACACCAGCACGTTGGAGCTGGACTACTCGACCGTGCTCGCCGAGTAGGCGGCTGGCCTGAGCGCAACAACAACCGAGAGACCAACAAAAGATAATCGGGCCTCTTCAGGAGAAAACAGTTTGCCCGGAGTGTGGGAAGCTCCGGGCAAACTAGACGGACGCCGGTGGCTCGCCCAGCGCTCAGCTGACGCTAACGGGCCGACGCCCCTCCCACTGCATGAACGCCTGAACGAACGCGTCGGCCGTGGGCTGTTCCTGCACCACGAACCTGATGAGTTGGAACTGACCGAGCTTGCGGGCCCACAGGCCGGTCACCTCCGCGGCCGCGTGGGCAGCGACCTGGGGCGGGAACCCGTGATTACCGGCGCCGATGGCAGGCAGCGCTACCGACTTGGCGCCCAGGCGCGCCGCTAGGGTGTACGCGGAGTTATAGCAGAGCTTGAGCACCGACTCGGAGCTCCCGTCCCTGTTGTAGGGCTGCGCGGCGGTGTGAACGACGTACTTGGCTGGCAGGTCGAACCCGTGCGTGAACACGGCCTCGCCGTACTGCATGCGGGGCGCGGCCTGCATGGCGCTGCGCAGTTCCGGGCCGCCAGCGCGGGCGATGGCGCCCGTGACCCCGCTAGCCATGATCAGGCTGCGCGAGCCCGAGTTCACTATGGCGTCCACGCCCTGCTCCTCTATCCGGCCGCGCACCACCTGCACCCGCACAGGGCCGCCAGCACCCTGCACACTGAGTTCCACCAGCACCTCGTTCCTCGCGTCCGGCAGGTTGCGGCCACCAGTAGGGCCCGCACCTGCAAAGGGAACGCTCCTACCCGACGGTCCACCCGTACCCGTCTGGCTGGCACCGAACTTCAGCCTGCGCAGCTCCTCCTCACGCTCCCGCATGAAGGCCATCTTCTCTTCGGAGACGCCGCGCGCCCTCTGCATCATGAAGTGCGAGGAGTAGCGCGCCGTCATCTCGTGGTCCCGCTGCGCCAAGCGGCGCTTCAACTGGGCCAGTTCGGCCTCTTCGCGGCTGCGCTCCTCGCCCAAGGGCAATTGCAGCACGATCTTGAAGGCCGCCTCGACCTCCAGCTGAGCCTGCTGCAGATCGCGCGCACGCGCGGCTTCGCCTACCCGCCGCTTGGTGGCGGCAATCTCTAGTAGCAGCCGCTCGAGAGCCACCTTGTCGTTCACGTCAGCTGCGGCCCACTCCTCCGCGCTCAAGCGCGGCAGGTCGAGTGGTTGCTCGAGCGTCTCCATCCGCCCGGTTAGGACGTCGCTCCAGCTCAGTTGCAGCCCGACACCGAAGTCGCCAGCCTGCACGTCGAGCGTTATCAGCAGGTCGACGGGCAAACCAGCGACCAGGTCCGGCAGGTGAACGCCGCCGGCTCCCACCCGCAGACCCGAGGCGGCGGTAACGTCCGGCGACGCAAAGCCGAGGGCGGCCGAACCGGCGGGAGTAGCGGACAAGAACAGCTGCCGGCCACGCAGCGAACTAAGCCCCGCCACCTCGGTCTGGAACGCGGCCACCACGACCTCGTGGTCGCTCAGGAACACGTAGTTGCCGCGGCCCGCGTCTGCGATCATGCGCAGCAGGTGCTCGTCGTACTGGAGCCCAGACCCATGCTGGTGGTGGTCACCCCGTGACCGGACGCTTGCGTGACGTCGGCGGCGATGGCCGCTGGATCCGTGATCCCCACGTTGGCCATGCCGTCGCTAAGGAGCACCACGCGCGTGACCGCGTTAGGGTCCGGGCAAGCGAGCGCCTGCGAAAGCCCCTCTGCCCAACCGCCGAAGAAGTTGGTCGAGCCACCCTCGCGGACCTGTTCGATGGCGTTCACTATGGCCCTGCGATCTGCGGTCACCTGCACCAGCGGCTGCACCACGCTCACGCCCGACTCGAACGTAACCACCGACACCCAGTCGCCGGGCACAAGCATGCCCACGGCGGTCTGCGCGGCAGCCTTAGCAGCCTGGAGGGGCCGCCCACTCATGGAGCCGGAACGGTCGATGACGAGGGCGAGGTTCAGCGGCTTGCGGTCCACTTCAACGGCAGGCAGGTCGACATCGACAGTGACCAACAGGTCGAGCTTGCCGCCCGCTGCGGGCAGGCCGGGCTTTGCCGGCACAACAGTGATGGTGGGCTGCGGCAACGTAGTCGCCGCGTTCGGGGTGGGTTCGGTGCCGTTCGGTTGCTGTGTCATGTCGTCCCCCTTAAGGACTCGCGCCTGAAAAGCGCGTGAGGTCTCCCCTCACCGGTGGTCCGGTGAGCCGCCCGTGGGTGAGCCCGTCATGGGTCACTCCCCGGTGGTCTACGTGTGCTGCTCGTTGAAGTTAGTGAAAGGGCCTAGTGACTGGGGTCCATGTCCATGAGCGCCTACGACCTCTGTTTCTTACGGGCCTGCTCGAGCTGCAGCAGGGCCACCCGCATCTGCTGCAAGAGTTGCTCTTCGGCTACGTGGTTGGCGGGCCAGGTGAAGTCGTCCCGGACCGAGAGCTCTAGTCCGTCGTGGACGAGGAGGCGGTACCAGGCCGCACCCACGCCTGGTGGCGCCGGCCGGTACGGGATCCAGGCGGAGGGCTCCGCGTGAGCAGAAGCATCTGGCTCACCCAGCGCGCCCCGCTGGTGGGTCTGGCTCTTCTCGCGAACTACGGGTTCGCTTAGCGGAGCCCCCAGGCGCTGCTCGTGCGGGCGGCCCCGGGGTGACGATCCTCCGACCACGTACCCCAGCGGTTCCGCAGCCTCAGTCCCTAGCCCGGCGCGGGCCCGCACCTGTCTAAGGAAGTCCGCCTTGGACGTAGCCGCCGCAGGCGACGCGGCGCTGGAGGTCGGTGCGGGAGTAGGTGCGGAGGTCGGCGCACCAGGCACGCCCTCCCCAGCCTGCGCTACAGACTGGCTGGGCGCCAGCTCGATGCGAACTTCGTCCTGAAGTAGCGCCTCCAGCTCGGAACGCTGCCGACCGCTAAGCGCTTTGCGGATGGCGGCGCTGCCGAAGCCTTCGGCCATGAGTTTCCGCACGAGGAGCAGGGCTAGGAGGTGGTCGTATACGTACCGTGCCTCCCTTCCTTCCTTATGCGGTTCCGGTATCAGCCCTTCGGTGGTGTAGAAGCGCACCAGCCGTGGGTTGACGTCGTCGGCTGCGCGACCAGCGGCGTCCTTCGGGAGGTAGGCGGGCAGTAGGCCGTTAGCCACGTCTACCAGCTCCTGCAGGCCGAAGATTGATTCCTCGTGCTGCTGAAGCGATCCGGGTTGGAGAGGGCTAGGCTCCATGCTTCAAATCATATGCCTTACATTTCTTGTTGTCAATGACACGCGTATCTGTCAATATGGCGATCGATTGTTGGACTCAACGCTGAAGCGTCGCGTCATCTACGGGAATCCCTAACTCGCGCGCAAGCTCCTCGAGCGAGATCCGCGGAGCAGGGTCGGCGAGCGCGGCGTCGGCCGCCTCGATGTCGAGAGCGTCCACAAGCGCAGCCAACGCCCTGTCAGCCAAGTCAACACTCATGAGAACAGCCACCTCGCGGCCATGGCTGGTTATGCGCACGGGCTCGACCTTGGCTGTGTCAAGTGTTTCGGCCCACCTCTGGCGAGCGGTCGTTGCAGACACCTCAGTCATGGCTAACTTGTACATTTTCGCAGCATCAATCGCAAATGCTCTCGAACCCTCCCGAACAACTTCTACTCCGGTGCGTCCGCCCCCAGCAACCGCGGCAGGTCGCCCACCCGCCCCACGATGCCGAACAGCACCACCGCTACCAGGAAGAACAGGAACGAAATGGCCGCCATGACGGGGCTGTAGCCGTAGCGCAAGCTGTTGAAGATCTTCACGGGCAGCGTCTCGACCGTGAAGCCCACGGTCATGTACGCGATGATGTACTCGTTCAAGGACAGCACGAACGCGAACGTGAACCCGGCTATGACGTACGGCCGGATGTGCGGCAGTATGACCGTGCGGAACACTGTGCCGCCCGCGGCGCCCATGGTGCGGGCCGCCTCCACTAGCTCGGGCTTCAGCGTCTGCAGGCCCAGTGTGATGGTGGCCAGCGGCAGCGTGGTGAGGAACACCCCGTGCGAGAGCACCACCGAGTACGGCTTGCCGTAGCTCTGCAGCAGAATCCACAGCACCAGCGCCCCGAGCGCCGTAATGACGGGCGGCAAAGCGAACGGCGCCAAACCCAAGCCCATGAGCAAGTTGGCGTACCGCAGGCGGTAGCGCCAGGCGGTGTACGCCAGCGGCAACGCTATGGAGATGGCCACCAGCCCCGCGAAGAGCGCTATGACGAGCGAGTTGATGGCCGGCTGCGACCACGCCGGGTCCACGAAGAACTCCCGGTACCACGCTAGCGACAATCCTTCAGGCGGGAAGAACAGCACCTTGCGCTCGTTTAATGACACGCCCAGGATGATGACGATGGGCGCCAGTAAGTAAAGGGGCACCAGCAGCATGAACGCGCGCCGCAGCCACGCCAGGTGACGCAGCGGGCGAGCGGCCCGGGGCGCAGGCACGGCAGCCGGGCGGCTCATTGCGCCCGCCTCTCTCGCCCACCCAGCGCCAATATGATCAGCGCCACCACCGAGCTCGCCACCAGCAGCACCATGGCCAAAGCGGCGCCCAGCGGCAGGTTCGACTTCAGGATGGCTTGGTCGGTTATGTGCACCGGCAACGTCCACTGCGCGGGCCTGCCCAGCGTCTGCGGCACCACGTAGGCGCCTAGCACGAAGATGAACACCAACGCGGACGAACCGGCGATAGCACGACGCAGCACCGGGATGACCACCGTGCGGAACGCCAGGAACGGGCCGGCGCCCATGGTGCCGGCGGCCTCCACCAGCTCGTTATCCAGCCTTGAGACTGGCGGGTACAGGAGCAAGATAGTCAGCGGCAGGGCTATGAACACGAACCCGAGCAGCACGGCCACGAAGCCCGGGCTCCACGACACGGGGCTCTCCATCAGGCCTAAACGCACGAACAGGTTAGAGATACCGCTGGTGCGCGAGAGCAGCAGGCTCCACGCGAACGCGGCCACCACTTCAGAGAGCGACAGGGTAGCCAGCACCAGCACGAGATAGGGCGCTTGCCGGCGGCGCGGCAGGCGCGTGAGCAGATAGGTGAACGGCACGGCCACTAGCACGCAGATGAACGTGGCCAGCAGCGCCAGGCCAAGCGAAACGGCTAAACGCTCGATATTGAAGGCGGTGAGG
>JBBAFX010000035.1:0-13901 GCA_041655195.1 Trueperaceae bacterium | reverse complement strand
TTAGGGTCGGCGACGCGCCGGGCGCCACCATGTAGTCGGGATCCAGCCTTGCGTCGGGCACGTACTGAGCCTCGGCGGTGGTGTAAGCGCGGCCCGTGACGGTCCGCAGGGGAATAGCGAAGTCGGCGTCGATGCGCCAGCGGTAGCTGGTGTGCACCCTTAGCTGGTCGTCCTCCGGCACGAAGATTTCGGCGTGCGTGAACGGCAGTAGGTCGGAGAGGAGCCGCGGCGCGTTACGGAAGAGCGCGTCGACGGTGGTGCATTGGTTGAGCTCCACGGCGGCTTCCTGCAGGAGCTTGGCGCGCCGTTCGGAGTGGCGCGCGCGACGTTCGGCGGAGCGCCACAGAGCGAAGATCTGGTGCCCGGCGGTGGCGCCAAGCGCCATGGCCAGCGCCATGCCCACGTAATCAAGCGGACCGGCGGCTATGCCCGAGATGCTCGAACGCAGGAACACCAGCGCCAGCCCGAACGGCGCCAACAGCGCGCCCGCCTGCCAGCCGAGCCCGGTGGTGGCGACCAGGAAGGGTATGGCCAGCAGGAAGCCCTGCCAGTACGTCACCTCTCGCATGGTGAAGGTGGCCAGGAACACCAGCGCCGACAGCAACGCCAGCAGTACCGGTGCGGAGCGCAGTCGCAGGCGAGTCAACCGCCTGGGATGCCTGGGCTTGGGTGAACCTTGTGGCACGCCCGGATTCTCCCAGATGACGTCTGACAGAGTCCTTATAGGTTTCTGACGAGTTTCTCACGCCCCGCACGCTGAGCGGGCCGTTGTAGGCGGCACGTTGGGGGTGCTCATGGGCGGCACGATAAACTATGGCCCGTGAAGAAGAGCCGCACCAAGCGCACAGCGAGCAGCAGCTCGCGCCTCGACCTGGAGGCCATAGGGCTGGTGCTGCTGGCGCTCGGCATCTTCGCCACGGGCATCCTGCTACCCGCCTTACCCACCGGCGACTTAGGCGCCACCGTGCGCAACGCGCAGTTAGACCGCGTCGGCTGGGCCGCCTATACGCTGCCCGTGCCGCTCCTGGTGCTCGGCGCGCTCTTCCTAATGCGCCGCAACCCCAGGTGGTGGCCCAGAGCGCTGCTCGGCTACCTGCTGCTGGTAGCGGGGCTATGGGGCAGCTCCGTCGGCCTGTTCCCTGGCGCTACGGGCACCTGGGGCCTGGGCGTGCGGCAGGCGCTGGGCGCCACGTGGGGCACGTTGGCGGCCGTGCCGGCCGTGGTGCTGGCCACAGTGGGCGTGGACCTGCTGGTCGGCTGGACGCCCACCCGGCTCCTGCGCGGCGTGCTGCGCAGCGTCATCGGTGCCATCCGGCGCGCCTGGAAATGGCTGACCGAAACCCGCAAGAAGGTACGTAAACGCGCCGCCTTCCAGGCCGACGTGGCGCTGGCGCGCAAGGGCCTCACGGACGTGGACCGCGACCTGCAGGCGCTCAGCAGCCTCTACCCGGGCAGCGCCGAACTGGAGCGCTGGCGCGAGGACGTGCACGAGAGCAAGCGCTTGCTGGCCGACCCCGACGAAGCCGCCCTCAAGGAGGCGCGCGCCGACGTGCGGGCCTGGCAGAGCGCTGTGGCCGGCTTCACCAAGGACAGGGCCGTGGAGCTGGGCTACCAGCTGGCGGCCGAGAGCATCGTGGCGCCCGACCCGGAGGCCAACACCTTCGACGTCTGGGCCACCGCCCTCAAGCGCGGCCTCGATGACCCCCTCGAGGAGCGCGGCCAGGCGGCCGACGCGCTGGAGAAGGTGCGCAAGGCGCTGGCGCTCGACCTGGTGGCGCTCATGGAGCGCCAGAAGCGCCTGGCTAGGGAACGCGATCAGGACCAACGCGAACTGAAGCGCATGACCCCGCGGCAGCTGGCCGGCGCCTACCAAGCGCACCAGAAGCGGGTCGCCGACCTCCGCCAGGTGGAAGCCGACGCCGACCAGCTAGCCGTACACGCGGTGGAGTTCGAGCGCTGGCGGCCCCTAGCCGCCCGACTGGAAGGCGGCTTGGCGCGCTACCCGGAGTACGAGGAGCTGGCCGACTACCACCAGACCCTAACCAGCGAACTGGGCTCTAAGGGCCGCGACCTGCTGCTGCAGGACCAGGGCTGGGACGAGGCGCTGACGGCCGTCTTGCAGCGCGCCGAGCAGCACCGCGTGGAGCTCGAGCGGGCGCGCGCGGAGCAGGCACGCCTGGCGCGCCTGGCAGCCGAGGAAGCCGCGCAGCGTGAGGCCGCACAGCAGGAGGCCGTGCAGCATGAGGCGGGAGCGGGATCAGCAGGGGCGCCAGAAGCCGACGACGACTGGACCGCCGGCTTCAGCCAGGGCGAGCGCGACCTGCGGGACGAGTTCGCCCCGGCAGTTAGTGGCGGCAGCGTAGAGACCGAGCTGGACCGCGCCGGCCTGGTGGGCAAGGAGCAGCGGGTGGAGCCCAACCTGCGCCCGGCGGGTGCCGGCGGCGCAAGCGGCCCCGCAAGTGACCCCGAGGGGCGAGTGGAGCGCGCGCTCCTCGAAGAGGAGGAGGTAGGGCCCGCTGCCCGCGAGGTGCCGGCCACCTCCACCCCGAACGTGGCGCAGCCCCGCCCGGCGCACCCTGACCAGGGCGCCACCCCCGGCGCCGCGCCGTCCATACCCGCCGTCGGCGCCATCAAGATCCAGATCCCGCCCATCGACCTCCTCGACGCACCCAAGCCCCTCGCCTACGACAGGCAGGAGGCCGAAGCCGAGCGGCAGAACCGCATACGGCAGATCGACGAGACCCTCGCCAACTTCCGTCTCGAGGGCCGCGTGGTGGCGGCCGTGCGCGGCCCCACGGTCACGCGCTTCGAGGTGGAGCCCGCGCCGGGGGAGAAGATCAGCCGCTTCGCGAATCTCTCCGACGACCTGGCGCTGGCCATGGCCGTGGGCTCCGTGCGCATCGAGGCGCCCATCCCCGGCAAGAGCGTCATAGGCCTGGAGGTGCCCAACGCCTACCCCGAGGTGGTGCGCTTCCGGGAAGCCATCGAGTCGAGCGAGTTCCGCCGCTCCCAGGCGCGCATGCCGGTGGTGCTGGGCCGCTCCATCGAGGGCGAGATGTGGATAGGCGACCTGACCCGCATGCCGCACCTACTCATAGCTGGCTCCACCGGCTCGGGTAAGTCGGTGGCGGTGAACACGCTCATCAGCTCGCTCCTGTACCGGTTCCTGCCCACGCAGCTGCGGTTCCTGATGATCGACCCCAAGATGGTGGAGCTCACGCCGTACGACGGCGTCCCGCACCTGCTGCGCCCCGTGGTCACGAACCCCGCCGACGCCGCGGGCGTGCTGCTCGGCGCTGTGTCGCACATGGAACGGCGCTACAAGATGATGTCGAAGGTGGGGGCCAGGAACCTGGACCAGTACAACGAGAAGGCGGAGGAGCTGGACCTGCCGCCACTGCCGTTCATAACCATCATCATCGACGAGCTCGCCGACCTCATGATCACCTCGCCCAAGGAGGTGGAGTCGGCCATCATGCGCCTGGCGCAGATGGCGCGCGCCACCGGCATGCACCTGATCCTGGCCACGCAGCGCCCCTCGGTCGACATCCTCACCAGCCTGATCAAGGTGAACGTGCCGGCGCGCATGGCGTTCGCGGTCTCGAGCAGCCACGACTCGCGCACCATCCTCGACTCCATGGGCGCCGAGCGCCTGCAAGGCCGGGGCGACATGCTCTTCTACCAGCCCGGCCTGCCCAAGGCGGTGCGCCTGCAGGGCCCGTTCGTGAGCGAGCGCGAGACCGCGCGCCTGGCGGACTTCCTGCGGCGGCAGACGCCCACCTTCGACGACGACTTCGTGGAGGCGTACGGCGCCGACTTCGAGCCGCCCTCCCCGGACGAGTCCGAGGCTTCAGGCCTGGTGGACTGGAACGACGACAAGCTCCGCATAGCCGCCGAGCTCGTCATCAACGAGGGGCAGGCTAGCGTGTCGCGACTGCAGCGCCGCCTCTCCGTGGGGCACGCCCGGGCGGGCAAGCTCATGGACTCGCTCGAGGGCCTGGGCGTAGTGGGCCCTCACCAGGGCAGCAAGCCGCGCGAGGTGCTGGTGCAGTTCGAGGAACTGCCCGACATCTTCGGCAGGTAGAGCTAGTTGCTAAGTATGGTTCGGGCCCCGCGCTACTCCACCTGCAGGCCGGGTTCGCGCGCCACCTCGGAGCGGCTGGCCGCGTCTGTGGCCACGCCATAAGCCATTGCGGGGCTGTTGAACGCCACCGCCAAGCGGCCTTCCGCGGTCACGACTATGAGCCCGCCGTCGCCGTCCATGTTCGCCACGTCGTCGAGCGCCCGCTGCACGGCCGCCTCCAGCGGCACGCCGGCCTCCAGCGCGGCCGCCAGCCGCGCTGCGGTGGTGGCCTCCATGAACGCTTCGCCCTTACCCGTGCAGGAGATGGCCACGCGCTCGTCGGCGTAGGTGCCGAGCCCGGGGATGGGCGCGTCGCCCACGCGGCCGCTCCACTGACCGGTGCGACCGCCGGTGCTGGTGGCCGCCGCCAGGTTGCCGTCGTCGTCTAGCGCTACGGCGCCCACGGTGTTCGAACCCGTGGGCGGCAGGGTTTCGCCCTGCGCCACCGGCTGCTCGAGCCCGCTAGCGTTACCCGACAACCAGCGCTCCAGCGAGGCGCGGCTCTTAGGCGTGATGAGCGCTTCGTTCGCCACGGGTTCCTGCACTAGGGCCTCGGCGCCCGCCCCGATCATGAGCACGTGCGGCGTGTCGCGGCGCACCGCGTCCGCTAGCAGGATGGGGTTGGGGGTGTTCCTGACGCCCGCCACGGCGCCGGCGCGCGCGCCAGGCGCGGCGCTCGACACCATCACGCAGGCGTCCAGCTCCACCGTGCCGTCGCGGGTGAGCGCACCGCCGACGCCCGCGTTGAACGCCTCCGCGTTCGACTCCATGCTGGTCACGGCCGCCAGCACGGCTGCCAGCGCCCGTGTGCGGCCAGCCGTTTCAGCGCCCGTTAGGGCTGCGTGCCCCGCTGCGAGCGCCGCGCGTAACCCGGCCTCGTAGGCCTCTTGATAGCGCTCGGCTATGCTGCCCGCGCCGCCGTGGATGAGTAGTATCGCCATGCCCGAGCTTACCTTCCGGTAGCTCCGCGCCGTTCGGTACACTTGAGCCGATGCGCCTTGTGTTCTTCTACCTGATCCTCCTGGTGGCACAAGGGTTCGTGTCCGCACTCATGGCGCCTTTGCCCTCACCCGACCTGTTCCTGCTGGCGGTCCTCACGCTCCTCTGGCGCGTGAAACCGTGGCAGCTGGTACTGGTGGGTTACGGCGCTGGCCTTATCCAGGACCTGGTGGGCAGCGGCGTGCTGGGTAGCCACGCTTTCGCGCTGGCGGCGGCGGCGCTGGTAGCCTCGCTCGTGCGCGCGCAGCTCTCCAACACCGGCGTCCTAGAACGCGCCCTGGTGGTCTTCGTGGCCAGCCTCGGCAAGTGGGTCGTCATGTCGGCCATGCTCCTGTGGCTGGCGGGTGGCGACATCGGTTTCGGGCGCCTGGGCGCCGTGGCGCTGGTGGAGTCCGCGCTGACGGTGGCGGCTGGCCTGCTGGTGCTGCCGTGGGGGGCGGCCCTGCTGCAACGCAGCCGCATACTCCAGAAGGAGCTTCTGTAGATGGTCGGGCGCATGAAGGTGCTGCTGGCGGTGATCCTCACCGTGCTGACGCTGTTCACCGTGAGGCTCATGCACCTGCAGGTGGTCATGGCCGACGAGTACGTGGCCAAGTCGCAGCAGAACGCCCTGCAGCAGCGGCGCATCATCCCGTTACGCGGCCGCATCCTGGCGCGTGACGGCACGGTGCTGGCCGACGACCGCGTGGCTTACGACCTGCTGTACCGCGGTGGCCCCATCCCTGACTGGGCGGCGCTGGCCGCGCTCCTAGGGGTGGAGGGGGAGCCGCGCGCCCCCGACCCCAGTAAGTCGGACGAGGTCATCAACGGCGCGGTGCTGGCCTGGAACATCCCCGACGAGCTGGTGCCCGCCGTGGAGGAGCGCGTGGCGCAGAGCAGCAACCTCTACCTGCGCGAACGGATCGAGCGCACCTACCCCACCAACCTGGCGGCGCAGACGGTGGGTTACACGGCGCAAGCCGACCCGGGCCGCAACCCCGGCTACTCGAACAACGACCTCGTGGGCGTCATGGGCCTGGAAGCTGGACTGGAGGAGGTGCTCTTCGGCGCCGCCGGCAGCCGCGAGGTCGAGGTCGATAACCGCGGCACCGTGGTGGCCTCGAAGGTGCAGTACAACGCCCGACCCGGTGACGACGTGGTCCTCACCCTAGACCCGCACATCCAGCGGGTGGCCGAGGACGTGCTGGCGGGCGCGCTGGCGTACGTGAACGACGACCGCGCGCGCGTGGGCCTGCCGCTGGAGGAGGTGGCGCGCGGCGCGCTGGTGGCCGTGGACCCCAACACGGGTGAGATCCTGGCCATGGCGAGCTACCCGTCCTTCGACCAGAACGTATTCACGCACCGGCCCTCCGACCCGGAGGCCGTCACGGCCATCCTCACCGATTCGCGCAACATGCCGCTCTCGAACCGGGCGGTAGAGGCGTACGCGCCCGCGTCCACCTTCAAGGTAGTCACCACCTCGGCCATGCTCGAGTACGGCTACGCGGGGCCCAACACGCTCTACCCCTGCTCCGCCACCTTCCGCTTCGCGGGTAGCACGTGGGCTAACTGGGCGAACTTCAACAAGGGCAACTACGACGCGCGCCACGCGCTGGCCGACAGCTGCAACACTTACTTCTACTACGCCGCAGCGGGCACGCCAGGCTTCAGTCAGGGCTGGGCGCCGTTCATTTCGGACGTGGTGGACCGCGCCCGCGAGTTCGGCTTCGGCGTGCAGGTGAACGTGGGCCTGCCCGAGGAGAAGCCCGGCCGGGTACCTGACCGCGACTGGGTGCGGGCGCAGCCGCAGTACGAGTATGGCTGGCTGCCCGGCTTCACGCTCAACACCGTCATCGGGCAGGGCGACGTGCTGGCCACGCCTCTGCAGGTAACGCAGTTCGTTTCCGCCCTCGCGCTCGACGGGCTGCTTGTCGAACCGCACCTCGTTAAGCAGGTCGGTGATGAGCCGTTCGTGCCGGCAGTGACGCAGCTTGAGGGGCGCCACTGGTCCGTGCTCAAAGAGGGCATGCGCATGATGCTCACCGACTACCCGTCCCGCAGCGTGCTCGGGCCGGGCGTGTTCCCCGTGAGCGTTGCGGGCAAGACGGGTACGGCTGAGACCCCGCGCGGCACCGACTACACCCACGCCTGGTTCATGGGCTTCAGCCCGTACGAGGACCCTGAGGTGGCCTTCGTGGTATTCATCGAGTACGGAGGTTCCAGTTCACGCGTCGCCGTCCCGGTCGCCCGGGACTTCATGGCCGGGTACTGGAGCCTGAAAGGTGTGGAGGTAGCCAACAACCCATGAAGGCTAGAGGAACCAGGGGCGGCATACTGCTGTCGCTCGAGCCCGGTGACGACATCGCGCAGGTAGCCGAGTCGCTGGACGCGCACGCTGAACTGCTGGAAGGCCGCGTCTCGCTAGAGCTAGCCGAGCGCACCCCATTCGACCTGGTGCAGGTGGTGGCCGAGCGCGTCGCCGCTGCCGGGGGCGAACTCGTGGACGTAAGGCCGCCCACCGCCGTCATCCAGGCGCGCGGCGAGACCGTCATCGTGGCCCGCACCGTGCGCTCCGGTGGGCGCATCGAGTCGAGCGGCTCCGTGGTGGTGCTGGGCGACGTCAACTCGGGCGCCGAGATCCTCGCCAATGACGACATCATCGTGGTGGGCATGCTGCGGGGCCTGGCCCACGCGGGCGCCTCCGGTAACGAGAAGGCCGTCATCTGGGCCGAGCGGATCCTGAGCCCGCAGCTGCGCATAGGTGGCGCGCTGGCGCAGTCCGCCGGCGACGAGACAGGCGTCAAGGGGCCCGAGGTGGCTCATCTGCGCGACGGGGCCATCGTTATCAGGCCCTGGAACACGCTCTGAACTCCCCGGGCCGCACTGAGTGGCCCGCCGGCGGCGCGCTGCCGCCTCACAGGTTGCCGAAGGGAAGAGTCACGTGAACGACGTAGTGATAACCACCGCCGTGCGCACCCCCGTGGGGCGCGCCCACAAGGGGCTGCTGAAGGACACGCGCCCCGACGACCTGGCCGCTTTCATAGCTAAGGAGGCGCTGGCGCGCACGCCCGGCCTGCTCCCTGAGGACATCGATGATCTGCTGCTGGGCAACGCCCACCCGGAGGGCGAGGCCGGTTACAACATGGCGCGCATAGCCGTGCAGATAGCGGGCCTGCCCGACACGGTGGCGGCGGCCACCATCAACCGCTTCTGCGCTTCGGGCCTGCAGACCATGGTGCAGGGCGTGCACTCGGTGGCGCTCGGCATGAACGATGTGGTGCTGGCGGGCGGCTCAGATAACACCAGCCGCGTGCCCATGGGCGGCCACCAGTTGGCGCCTAACCGCGCGCTGCTCAAGAGCAAGCCGGGTGCGTACCACACCATGGGGCAGACGGCCGAGGCCGTGGCGCGCCGGTACGGCATCAGCCGCCAGGAGCAGGACGCTTTCGCTCTGAACAGTCACGAGAAGGCGCTCGCCGCCCGCGCCCGCGGCTTCTTCGACGGGCACGTGGTGCCCGTACCGACCCGCGTGAAGGACGAGGAGGGCACCTGGCACGAGGTGGTGCTCTCGCAGGACGAGGGTCCGCGCGCCGGTACGAGCCTCGAGAAGCTGGCTCAGTTGCGCACCGTGTTCGCTGAGGACGAGGCCGCCACCGTCACCGCCGGCAACTCGAGCCCCCTCAACGACGGTGCCGCCATGACGGTCATCATGACGGCCGAACGCGCTAGCGCCCTTGGGCTCAAGCCGCTAGCCCGGCTGGTGCAGGCCGCAGTGGTGGGCGTGGACCCGGAGGTAATGGGCATAGGCCCGGTGCCCGCCATCCGCAAGTTGCTGGCTAAGACCGGCATGACGGTGGCCGACGTGGACCTCTTCGAGATCAACGAAGCGTTCGCCAGTCAGGCGTACTACAGCCAGCGCGAACTGCAGATACCCGACGAGAAGCTGAACGTGAACGGCGGCGCCATAGCCATCGGTCACCCGCTCGGCGCTACCGGCGCCCGCATCGCCGCCGACCTCTTCGCCGAGATGCACGCACGCGGCGCCGAGCACGGCGTCATCTCCATGTGCGTGGGCGGCGGGCAGGGCATGGCGGCGCTGTTCCAGCGGGTCTGAGGCAGGTTCAGTCAGGCGGGCCGCATGCCTGCCTGGCAGCGCGGCGGTGCGGGCGGGAGCGCGGTTAGTCCGCGCTCCCGTTCCCGTTACCTGTGCGGCTCCTGGCTTCGTAACCCTCAGCGCGTAGCGCGGCCGTACCGCGCTCCTGCTCGTCCAAGCTCTCGAACGCCAGCCGGATGGCGCCGCCCGCCTCACGCACGTTGAGGACCTCGATGTCTTTCACGTTCACTTGCGCGTCGCCCAGCGCGCGCGTTATGCGCGCCAGTTCTCCTGGCCGGTCAGGTACCGCGATGACCACCTCGAAGCGCGCGGGCAGCAGGCTGCGGCGCACTATCGGTATGGAGTCGCGCGTCAGGCGCGCGCTTTCGCCCGCGCCGAGCAGCTCCTCGGGCTGGTCGAGGATGCTCTCCAGCCGCTCCAACTGCCGCCGGTAGGCGCCCAGCGCCGCGCGCACGGCCTCGCGGTTACCCGCCACCATGTCCCGGCTCATGACGGGATCGCCGCTCGCCACGCGGGTCAGGTCGCGGAAGCCGCCCGCTGCCAGCAGCATTAGCAGGCCGCTGTCTTCGGACTCCGCCACCAGCGCCGTTAGCGCCACGGCCGCCAGGTAGGGCAGGTGGCTCACGGTGGCCACCAGCTCGTCGTGCAGGTCTGGCGCTACCTCGATGGGCTTGGCGCCGAGCGCCGCCACGAACGTGCGCACCAGCTCGAGCGCGTCCGGATCCGTAACGTTAGGTTCCGGGGTCAGCGCCCAGACGGCGTTCTCGAGGAGCGCCGCGTCGGCGTTCAGCACGCCGCCCTTCTCGCTGCCGGCCATGGGGTGGCCGCCCACGAAGCGCGCGCCGGTAGCGCCAGCGCCCGCCTTGGCCGCCGCTGCGGCCAGGCCGCGCACCACGGGCGCTTTCACGCCGCCCACGTCGGTGACGATGGCGCCCTGCCTCAGGTGCGGCCATAGCGCCTGCCCGGTGGGCACGAGCGCGCGGGCGGGCGTGGCTAGCACCACCAGGTCGGCTTCAGCCAGCCACGGGCCCGGGCTCAGTTGCGCCTCGTCGATAGCGCCCAGGCCGCGGGCGGCCTCCAGCGTGACGGGGGAGAGGTCGAGGCCCACCACGCGCTTGGCGAGGAAGCGCTGGCGCGTGGAGAGGCCGATGGAGCCGCCGATCAGTCCGACCCCGGCTATGACGACGGTGCCGAAGAGGGGTGCGGGGCGCACGGTTGGCCCCTTACAGGCTCTTGCCGAGCGCCTGGACCACTTTGCCGAGCCGGTCCATGAGGTCGGCGAACTCCGCGTCGTCGAGCTGCTGCGCAGCGTCCGACTTGGCCTCCTCCGGTTTCGGGTGCACCTCCACGATCAGGCCATCGGCCCCGGCGGCGGCGCTGGCCAGCGCCAGCGAGGTCACCAGCGGGCGGCGCCCCGCCGCGTGGCTCGGGTCGACCCAAACGGGCAGGTGGCTCAGCTCCTTGAGCACGGGTACGGCGCTGACGTCGAGGGTGAAGCGGGTGGAGGTCTCGAAGGTGCGGATGCCGCGCTCGCACAGGATGACGTTGGGGTTGCCCTGGCTCAGCACGTACTCGGCGGCCTGCAGGAACTCGGCTATGGAGGTGCTCATGCCGCGCTTGAAGAGCACGGGCTTGCCCGCCTTACCGACCTCGGCAAGCAGCGCGAAGTTCTGGCTGTTACGCGCGCCTATCTGCAGCATGTCGGCGCTGGCGGCTACCTTCTCCACCAGTTCGGGGGCCGTGACCTCGGTGACGATGGGCATGCCCGTACCGGCGCGCGCCTCCTCGAGGATCTCGAGCCCTTTCTCCTGCAGCCCCTGGAAGGCGTACGGGCTAGTGCGCGGCTTGTAGGCGCCGCCGCGCAGGATGGCGCCGCCGTGCTTCTGGACTATGGCGGCGGAGTCCAGCAACTGCTCGCGGCTCTCCACCCCGCAGGGGCCGGCGGCCACCACGAAGCGGCCGTTACCCGTCTTGACGGCGTTGGAGCCGTTACCGCCGATGACCACGAACGAGTCGTCGTGCCGGAACTCGCGCGACGCCAGCTTGTACGGCTTGGTGATGCGCACCACCGTGTCGACCGCCACAAGACCGGCGAGCTGCTCGCGTAACTCCTCGGTCGGGGCGGGCCCGATGGCGCCGATGAGCGTGCGCTCCTCGCCCTCGCTCACGTGCGGGGTGAAGCCGAGCGCCTTGATGTCTGCGATCACACGCTCCACGGCCTGAGCCGGGGCGTTCTTAGCCATAACGATGACCATGTCGTTCTCCTGAATCTGTGGGTGTACGCTGCGCGCCGCTACGTGAGGGCCGCAGGGAAGAGTAGGACCGCACCGCCTGCGTGTTCCCCGCAGCTTGCTCCGACTCAGGTGATGTTGCAGTGGTACTTGGGTGAGTCTGTCCCGGGCTTACGCCGGGCGAGCAACCGCGGGCCGTATATACGTCAGGGGGAGGATCCGGACGGCTCTATAGGCGTCATAGCCATAGCCATCGTCCACGGCACCACCTCCCGAGCGCGGTTGCGTCATGCGGGCGAGTGTAACAGACGTTCGTCATGAGCGTGTTGCATGGCAGCCTCGATGAGCAAGTCGAACGGCGCCCGCTGCTGTGGGTGCGCCATGAACGCCATCTCCGGGTGCCACTGCACGCCCAGCACGAAGCTGCCCGTGCGTTCCTCCACTGCTTCCACCAGGCCATCGCCCGTGTGCGCGGTGGCCATCAGGCTCTCAGCCAGGCGGTCTATGGCCTGGTGATGGTAGCTGTTCACCCTGATCTGCTCGGCGCCGAACGCACGCGCCAGGCGGCTGCCCGGCGTGAGGGTCAACGGGTGCAGGGGCGCGCCCCGCGTGTCCTTCTGCTCGTGCTGCCAGGCGCCCGGCACGTTCGGTACGTGCTGGTGCAGCGTGCCGCCCTCAGCCACGTTGATGAGCTGGTGCCCGCGGCACACGCCCAACACGGGCTTGCCGGCCTGCCGGAAGGCGCGGTAGAGGGCCAGCTCGAAGGCGTCGCGGCGCTCGTCGACGGCGCCCAACAGCCCGTCAGGTGCGGCGCTGTAATGGCCCGGGTCCACGTCCACGCCGCCCGTGATGAGCAGGGCGTCGGCCACGGCCACGTAGCTGGCGGCCAGCGCGGGGTCCAGCACGGCCACCATGGTCGGCAGCCCGCCGGCGGCGGCCACGGCCTGCGAGTAGTTGCGGCCGGTCAGCGAATCTTCGCGGAAGAGGCCTCTGGTACGGGCTTCGGTGCCGGTGCTAAGCAGCACGCGGGGCCTGGGGTGCGCGTTCATCCGTACAGGGTACCGCCTCGCGCGCCCGGTTTGCGGCTCAAGACCGCTGCTGCCTGGGACAGCTTGGTCGTGACCGACCGGCGTACCGGTGTCAAACGCCGCGCCACTCCTGGTACGCTCCCTGAGGTGGGCGCCCGGTTCGAGCGAACGGAAGAAGTGCCCCTGGAGGACGTATGCCAGGCATAGCTATGATCGGCGCCCAGTGGGGCGACGAGGGTAAAGGCAAGGTCGTCGACGCGTTAGCGGCGGAGGCCGACCTGGTGGTGCGCTACTCGGGCGGCGCGAACGCCGGGCACACCGTGGTGGTGGGCGAGGAGATCTTCAAGCTGCACCACCTCACCTGCGGCACGCTGCACGACCGGCCCGCTTCGGTGCTGGGGGGCGGCATGGTCATCGACCCCTGGACGTTCTTAGAGGAGCTCGACGCCCTCAGCGCTCGGCGCGACCCCGGCCCAGTGCACCTCTCGCACGAAGCGCACCTAGTGCTGCCGCACCACAAGAAGAACGACGAGGGCGGCGGCTTCGTGGGCACCACCGGCCGCGGTATAGGCCCCGCCTACTCCGACAAGGCGCGCCGCGTTGGCGTGCGCATAGGCGACCTGCTGGACGCCGCCGCGCTCGAGCAGCGCCTCGAACGCCTGCTGGAGGCCAAGCCGAACTCCACCGCCCGCGTGGGCTGGACGAGCGTGGCTGCCGCCATGAGCGAACTGGCGCCCGTACGCGAGCGCTTAGCGCCCATGGTCACCGACACGGGCGACCTGGTGCGGCGGGCCCTGCAGCGCGGCGAGCGCGTGCTGTTCGAAGGCGGTCAGGGCACCATGCTCGACCTGGCTTACGGCACCTACCCTTACGTGACCTCGAGCCACCCCACGGTGGGCGGCATCATCGTCGGCGCGGGCGTTAGCCACAAGGCGCTGACCGGCGTGTACGGCGTCGTGAAGGCGTTCACCAGCCGCGTGGGGCACGGGCCGTTCGCGACCGAGATCCTGGACGAGGACACCGCCATGCGGCTCCGCGGTTCGGGCGCCAACCAGTGGGACGAGTACGGCACCACCACGGGCCGGCCCCGCCGGGTGGGCTGGCTGGACCTGCCGCAGCTGCGTTACGCCTGCGAGATCAACGGGTTCGACGGCCTGGTGGTGACCAAACTGGACGTGCTAAGTGGCATGGAGCACGTGAACGTGGCCGTGGCCCACGGCGCCGAGGGCCCCGTGTACGAGCGCCTGCCTGGCTGGGGCGACCTGCGCGGCCTGCCGAGCCGCGACGCGCTGCCGGCGGCGGTGCTCGACTACCTGGCGCTGATCGAGGAGTTCACGGGCACGCCCGTGGTCATCTTCTCCACCAGCCCCGACCGCGAGGACACGTACGGCGAAGTAGCCTGGTGAGGTGCAAGCAAGTAAGCAAGT
>JBBAFX010000034.1:0-13918 GCA_041655195.1 Trueperaceae bacterium | reverse complement strand
GCCGCCACCGAGCAGGGCTTCTCCGGCGCCACCGCCGAAGGCCGCTCCTTCGGTTACGAGCTGAGCATCGACGCCAGCCGCTTCGCCTCCTGGACCTTCGGCTTCGGCGGCAACGTCTACGACGAGGCCACCAACCGCTACACGCTCAACAGCGACGGCGCCGTGGCCGCCATGACCTTCCTGCAGGGCCTCTTCGAGGACGGCTGCGCCGTGTTCATCTCCGAGCGCTTCGGCGACCAGACCAACTTCGGTGCCGGCCGTACCCTCTTCACCGTCGGTAGCTCCTCCGGTCTGCCGTTCTACCAGCAGGCCATCGACGCCGGCGCCACCTTCGAGTGGAGCGTCGCCGCCATCCCGCACACCACGCCCGACCCCGTCATGAACGTGTACGGCGCGTCCGTCAGCCTGCCCGCTGGCCACAGCCTCGAAGAGAACCTGGCCGCCTGGCTCTTCCTCGAGTACTACACCGGCACCGAGGCGCAGGCTCAGTGGGCCAACGCTAGCCAGTACTTCCCCGTGCGCGAGAGCGTAGCCGCCGGCCTCGGCCCCATCTTCGAGGAGCTGCCCGCCTTCCGCACCGCCTTCGAGATGCTCGAGTTCGGCATCGCCGAGCCGAACGTGCCCGGCTACGACTTCGTGCGCGCCCTCATCGACTCCGAGATGAGCGCCATCATGGACGGCGCCGACGTGGTCTCCACGCTCGACTTCGCCAACCGCGAAGCCAACCTCATCCTCGACGACCAGCTGAGCCAGCTCCCGTAAGCTGACCAGCGTTCACAACCAAGCGCCCTGAAGTAGGCGCTACCAACAGGAGGACGACACCCGGGCTAGGCTCTACGGGTGTCGTCCTCTTCTAGTGAGGCAAACCGTTACGCCACGCCGGCCGGCCGTACTACTCCGGCGCCGCCCGCCGGGCAGCCGCGCGCGCTCTACGTGCACGTGCCGTTCTGCCCGAGCGTGTGCCCTTACTGCGACTTCCACAAGATGCTGCGCTCGGGGCCCCTCGTGGCCCGTTACCTGGACAGGTTAGAGGCCGAGATCGAGGCAGTCAGCGCCGCCTACACCGGACCGCTCGACACGGTCTATTTCGGGGGTGGCACGCCCTCGCACTTGACCGACGCGGAGTTAGAGCGCGTGTTCGGGGCGTTGCAGCGCGCATGGGGCGGGACCGGTTACGCCGCGGCGCCGCTGGCACGCACCGAGCTGACCCTCGAGGCCGACCCGCTGACCTTCGACACCGCGCGGCTGGAGCGCTTCGCCGCCTTGGGCGTCACGCGCCTCTCCATCGGGCTCCAGTCAACGCAGGACGCGGTGCTGTCGTTCTTAGGCCGCGTGCATGACAGCGCGGCGGGCCTGGAAGCGGTGCGCCTGGCGCTGACATCGGGCCTGCAGACCAACGTGGACATCATCATGGCCGTTCCGGGCCAGCAGCTTGCGAACGACCTGCGCACGGTCCTCGACATGGGCGCCTCGCACCTCAGTGTCTACAGCCTCACCATCGAGCCGAACACCCCGTTCGGACGCCGCGGCGTGCGGGTGGACCCGGAGGCCGACGCGGACGCCTTCGAGCTGGCGGGAGAAGTGATCGCCGAGTACGGCCTGCGGCGCTACGAAGTCAGCAACTTCGCGCTGCCGGGCCGCGAATCGCACCACAACCTGGCGTACTGGCGCGGGCAGCATTACCTGGCGGTGGGGCCGGGCGCCTCCGCCTACTTGCCGGAGGGACCCTTCGGCACGCGCCTCAAGAACCCGCCCATCAAGACGTGGCTGCTCGGCGCCGAACCGGAGCGCGAGGTCCTCACAGCGGACGACGTGGTGCTGGAGCGCCTCATGACGGGTCTGCGCACGGCCGAGGGCGTGGACCTGACCGCCCTGGCCGAACGCACGGGCGCGCACGTGACCGACCTGGCGCCCGCCTGGCTGAAGGACGCCACCCGGCACGGGCTGCTCACACGCGCCGAGGGCGACGTGCTGCGCGCTACCGAAGTGGGCTTAGAGAGGTTAGACGCCCTGCTGCGTACGTTCGCGAACAGCAGGGCGTTGATCGGTTAGGCGGTTAGGCGGTTACGCGGTCAGCCGGTTAGGCGGTCAGCCGGTTAGGCGGTCTATCGGGAAACCAACCCGGCTCAATTACATCGACCCGCACTATGCCCGGTTCAGTCCCCCCTACCGCGGCCGCGGGCAGCCGAACCTTCCGCCTGGCGCAGAAGCCGCACCATGACGGTGCCGGCGGCCAGGTCCAGCGCCCCGGGCTCGCGCACTTCGGAGAGGGCCCGGTCGTAGCGGGAGAGGGCGCTCAGCGGCTCGAGGAACTCGTCCATGCCCCCGGCGCGCTGCTCCTTGAAGTAGGTGGCGGTCAGGCGCTGCTGCACGTCGCGCAGGTCCATGACCAGGTCCGTGAGGGCGATCTTCTCCCACGGGCCGGTGGCGGGCATCTCGGAGAGCTCGTCGCGCAACCAGCCGAGCGAGAGGCGCTCGCCCAACTCGAAGAAGCGCACCGCCGCCTCAGAGAGCGGCGTGCCGGCGCTCTTGGCGACCTGGATGACCCCGAAGCCGGTAGGCAGGTACTCGAGCGCCACGATGTCGGTGGCCACGGCGTGGTCCAGGCCGAGCTCCGTTAGCTCCGCAGCGCGGGCGTCGAAGCGTTCCGCTTCCGCGGCGGGCATGAAGCCGCGCAGGCCGGCCCGCAGCTCGGCGAGCGGCGCGCGGTAGCTACTGACCACGTGCTCGAAGTCGCCGTGCCCGATGTTGTTGAAGAGCATCCAGCTCACCACGCCCTGCACGGCGCGCACCATCTCTAGGATGGCCGTGTACTGCGCCTCGGCGCCGATCTTGGGCCCGAGCTCCTCCATGTGGTTGAAGAAGGGCAGCGCGTCCATCACCTCGAGGGCGATGAGCGTGGCGCGCACCACGTCTATGGCGCTGGCGCCGTTATCGCGCATGGCGCGGTGCACGAACGCCAGCCCGAGGTTGTCGACGAGCGTGTTGGTTATGACCGTGGCGGTGATCTCGGCCTTCAGGCGGTGCTGGTCTATTGCGTCAGTGTGCCGCTCGCGCACCTGGTGCGGGAAGTACTCGTGCAGGTAGTGCTGCAGGTGCGGTTCGCTGGGTAGCTCCGTCTCGAGGAGGCGGCTGTACAGCCCCATCTTGACGTACGCCAGCATTACGGATAGCTCCGGGCGGGTGAGGCCCTCGCCTGCCAGGCGGCGCTCCTCCAGCTGCCTGGCGCTGGGTAGGAACTCCACGCGCGGGTTCAGGCCGGCGGACTCCACCAGGTACTCGAGGAGCGAGGCGTACAGGGCGGGCTCGCGGCGGCTGGCTAGCTGCGCCAGGCTGAGCGCCCGCGCCTGGTCGTGGTTGTGGCGCAGCACCAGGCGCGCCACCTCGTCGGTCATCTCGGCCAGGAGCGCGTTGCGGTCCGGTTGGGTGAGCGCCCCGCTGGCCGTGAGCGGCTGCAGCAGGATCTTGATGTTCACCTCGTGGTCAGAGGAGTCCACGCCGGCGGAGTTGTCGATAGCGTCGGTGTTGAGCCGGCCGCCGGTTAGGGCGTACTCGATGCGCCCGAGCTGTGTGAAGCCCAGGTTGCCGCCCTCCCCCACCACGCGGGCGCGCAGCTCCGCGCCGTTCACGCGTACCCCGTCGTTAGCGGAGTCGCCGACCTCGCCGTGACGTTCCTCCGTGGCCTTCACGTAAGTGCCGATGCCGCCGTTCCAGAGCAGGTCGACCGGCATGCGCAGCACGGCCTTGATGAGCTCCTGACCGGAGAGCTCTAGGGCCTCCACGCCCAGCATGGCGCGGATCTCGGGCGTGAGCTTGATGCTCTTGGCAGCGCGTTCGAACACGCCGCCGCCCTGGCTGATTAGCGAACGGTCGTAATCGTCCCAGGTCGAGCGCGGTAACTGGAAGAGGCGCTTGCGCTCCGCGTAACCGGCGTCAGGGTCGGGGTTGGGATCGATGAAGATGTGCAGGTGGTTGAAGGCGGCCTGCAGACGGGTGCGGTCGGTGTAGAGCATGCCGTTACCGAACACGTCGCCTGACATGTCGCCTATGCCCACCGCCGTGAAGGTGTCCTTGAACACGTCCACGCCCAACTCAGCGAAGTGGCGCTTGACGGCTTCCCACGCGCCGCGGGCCGTGATGCCCATGCCCTTGTGATCGTAACCGGCCGAGCCGCCCGACGCGAAGGCGTCGTCCAGCCAGAAGTCGTACTCGGCGGCGGTCTCGTTGGCCAGGTCGGAGAAGGTGGCGGTGCCCTTGTCGGCGGCCACCACCAGGTACGGGTCGTCCTCGTCGTAAATGACTAGCTCGGCGGGGTTCACGACCGCGCCGTCGACCAGGTTATCGGTCAGGTCGAGGAGCCCGCGGATGTAAGTCTGGTACTGGCTGCGCACGTAATCGCGCAGGTCGGGGCCCTGGGGCGCGTTCTTCACCACGAAGCCGCCCTTGGAACCCACGGGCACGATGACGGCGTTCTTAGTGGTTTGCGTCTTGAGGAGGCCGAGCACCTCGGTGCGGAAGTCGTCGGGCCGATCGGACCAGCGGATACCGCCGCGCGCCACCTTGCCGCCGCGCAGGTGCGTGCCCTCAACGCCGCGGCTGGCCACAGCGATCTCGAACATGGGCCGCGGCTCCGGCATGAGGCTCACCTTGGCCGAGTCGATCTTGATGCTCAAGCGCGGCAGGTTGAGGAAGTAGCTGGCGCGCACGGTGGCCTTCATGAGGTCGAGGAGGCCCCTCAGGACCTGGTCCTCAGCCAGCGACTTCACGTCGGCCAGGCCGTCCACGAAGCCCTGCTCTATGTCGCTCAGGGCGTCTAGCCGCTCCTGGCTGGGCCGCTGGCCGGCGCCGCCTGCAGCGCCGAAGCGGGTGGGGTCGAACTTGGTCTCGAAGTAACGCACCAGCACGCCCGCCAGGCTAGGGTGCGCCAGCAGCGCGCCGTTCACGAAGGCGCGGCTGATGACCGGGTTTATCTGCGCGTAGTACATCTGGTAGAGCCGCAAGAGCGACACTTGCCGCACGGTCAGGCCGGCGTGCAGGACGAGCCGGTTCAGGCGGTCGTTGTCGGCGCCGCGCGCCAGCAGCAGGCCCAGGGCGCTCACTATGCGCGCCCGGTTAGCGCCCACGTCTATAGCGCCGCCGTTGGCGTTCGCCACGGAGTACACGTCCACGCCGCGGTGCTCGCCGTTCACGGTCAGGTTGTACGGGTTCTGCTCCAGCACCCTAAAGCCCAGGTTCTCCAGCAGAGGGAGCACGTCGGAGAGGGCCAAGCCGTGGTCGCGGTGGTAGATCTCGAGCCTCACGGCGTCCGGCACCGGCAACTCCGAGCGCTCCGCGGCGCTGGGCTCCACCAGGTCGATGACGTGCGGCACGGCCGCCAGCTTCTCGAGGTGACCCACGTCCAGCACGGCGCGTTCCGGGCGCGTGTCGGCGCGGTAGCGGTCGTCGAACGCGGGCAGGTAACGGCTCGCCAAACGCGCGCCGTCGGCCTCGCCGTGCTCCGCGTACAGAAGCTCGCGCAGCTCCTCGTCCCAGCTGCGCGCCAGCCTGGCCACGTTGCTCTCCAGCTCGGCGGCCAGCTCGGGGCTGGCGCTCTCGTCCGTAGCGAAGAAGAAGTGGAAGCGGGCGTGCCCCTCGTCCTCGCCGATGGCCAGGCGCGAGTCAACGCGCCGGGCAGCCAGGCGCTCGGAGAGGTACTCCTGCACCTTCTGGCGCACCTCGTCCGACAGGCGCTCGCGCGGCATGATGACCATGACGGCCACGCCGCGCTTGAGGGGGTCGGCGCGCAGGGTGAGGCGCACGGCCTGCTCCTGCTCCAGCTTGAGGATGGTGCGGATGTCGGCGTGGGTCTGGGCGGCGTCCGACCAGAAGAGCTCCTCGCGCGGCATGCCGCTGAAGGCGGCCACTATGGCCTTGTAATCGTGCGAGCCGGGGACGGCCTGGTCGATCTCGAGCACCTGCCGCAGCTTGTGCCGCAAGATCGGCACCTCTTCAACGGGTGCGCTCAGGCCCTTGGTGGTGAAGAGGCCGATGAAGCGGCGCTCGCCGAGCACCTCGCCCGTGTCCGACAGGCTCTTAACGCCTACGTAATCCATGCGCCGCGCGCGGTGCACGGTGGCTTCGGCGTTGGCCTTCGTGACTATGAAGAGGCGCCCGCCCGTCACGCGTTCCCGCAAGTCTTCCGGCAGCTGCTCGACAGGCACGGGCTTCACGTAGCCACTGTCCTCCAGCTTGCGCAGCACGCCCAGGCCGCTCTCGGTGTTGGCCCTGAGGGACCTGACGCCGTCCACGTCCACCAGCTCGTACTCGCGGTAACCGAGGAAGAGGAAGTTGTCCTCGTCGAGCCACTTCATGAAAGCGGCGTACTCGTCGACCTCCTCGCGGGGCACGGCCAGCGGACCGGTCACGCCCTTGTCCGCTAACTCCTCGATGTACTGCTCGACCTCGCGGGAGCGCTGCAGCATGGCGCGGTAGTCCTCGGTGGCCAGCACCACGTCGCCCAGGATCTTCTCGAGAGCGGCTTTCAGCGCCTCGCGCTGCTCGGGGCTCTCGATGCGCTCCACGAAGAAGAGCTCGAACGCCTCGGGCGAGCCGCCCTCGTCGCCGACGCTTAGGAGCTCGCCGGAGACGTTGCGGCTGACGTTGACTATGGGGTGCAGCTGGTTGAAGAGTGGCCGGCCGCGGCGACGCAGTTCGGCCTGAATGGAGTCCACGATGAAGGGCCGGTCGGTGAGGGTCAGCATGACCACCGTGTGCGGCGAGCGCCAGGCGCCCTCGTCCTCCGGGTTGAACACCTTCACGCGCGGCTCGCCGCCGGAGCCCGCCAGGAAGGCCAGGCCGTGGCGGGCCATGGCGCCCAGCTCGTTCGCGTCGTAAGCGCTCAGAAGCGAGCCGTCCGTGCGTTCGAAGAGTGCCTTCGCGAAACGGACGAGATCGGGGTTCCCCTCGTCTGCCAGTAGTCTCTTTACGTCCTCGATGGTTGGCGCCATACTCACTCGACCTCCCGGGGCGGGCCTGGTTCGGTGGTCACGCCCCGCTGTTCACAGAACTGCAACTCGGCCACCATACCGCCGGGGCGAGAAGCCTGTGTACCTGCCGCGCGCGGCCCCATACACCCACCCTGCCGCCCGCCCGGCCAGCCAGCTGGGCCCGAGCGGGCGGCACCCCCGCCGTATACTGCTCGGCGTGGCTATCCTCCTAGCAGCCCTCCTGGTCGGCGTGGACCAGTTAACCAAGTACCTGGTAGTGAACAACATGGAACTCGGCTCGAGCATCCCACTCGGGTTGGGGTTCGCGCTTACGCACTCGCGTAACACGGGCGCGGCCTTCGGCCTCCTGCGCGACCTGAACGTGCCGCTGGGACCTATCACCATCGACGTTACGTTCATGCTGGGCCTGCTGTCGGCGGCGGTGTCGGTGGCGCTCTTCATCTACCTGCTCCGTAACGGCCGGCGCCTCACGCCCCTGCCGGCGGTGGCGCTGGGCCTGGTGCTAGCGGGCGCAGCTGGCAACATGATTGACCGTTTCCGGCTCGGTTACGTGGTGGACTTCATCCACTTCCGTGTGGGCTGGTTCGACTTCCCTGTGTTCAACGTGGCCGACAGCTGCGTCGTCATAGGCGCCGCGCTGCTGGTGCTGGCCAGCTTCCTGAGCGGCCCGCGCCAGGCAGCGTCCGCGGCCGGCGCAGTTAGCAACACTGGCGCTGCCGGAGCTGGCGCTGAGGGCCGGAGCGGCGCCGCTGGCGCTAGCGACTTCAAGCGCGGCCCCGCGCCGCGTCAGCACACTCTTGAGGACATGCCCGAACTACCGCCGCTTGAGAGCCGCGAGCCGGCCGAACGCGAGTAGCTGCGCTCAAGCACCGCGGCGGCCGCGCCGCCAGCGCCGCCACGCCTCGTCCGCGCCAGCTATGTCGTCGATCCCCTCGTAGGCGTACTCCTCTAGTTCGTCCACAGCGTGGTCGGCGTACCAGACCTGCGCGAAGTACGGGCTGAGCCGCGCCCTAAGCCCACCGTTCCAGGTCGTGTCGCACGCTGGGCACCAGTGTCCGGCGTGCAGCACCGTCAGCACAGACGCTTCGAAGCCGTGACCGAACGCGCACTCCCACGGCAACGCCGTGTACACGTCGCCGTCGTACTCTTCCGCCAGGCAGCGGCCCCCGCGGTACTCGGCCGCGCCCTGCAAGTCCGCAAGGGTGAGTATCGCCTGCTCCTCGTCGTAACCGTGATCCAGTCGGCGCCAGGGAGCGTCGGGCCGCACGTCCACGCCTTGGGGCCCGCCTGCCCTGTCATCCTGGACCCCGCCGTCCCAGGCATCACTACCCTGGGCCTCACCGACACGGGCCCCACCACCCCCGGCCTCACCGTCCCAGCCGGGGATGGCCTCGTAAGCCGCCCTCCCGCCGAAGAACGCCTGCAGGCGCGGCTCGACCTGGTGCAGGTACCAGTAGCGCGGGCTGTTGCGGTGCCCCTCGGCCAGGCGCCGCAGGGTGGCGTGGGTGGCGCGCTCAGCTAGGCGCTTGACCAGCGGCACGCGCCGGGTCAACCAGCGCAGCGCCTTCAGGTGGCGCGGCATGCTCTCCTCCAGGGCAGTGGCGAAGCTGGCGCTGTCGTCGCGCCAGAAGCGCAGGTACTCGTTAGCCACGTAGCTGTCCTCGTAATGCTGCAGGTGGAAGTTGCGGAGCGCGTACCAATTGCGCTCCGAGCATGCCTCCCAGTCCAGGCCCATCTGCGCGTACACGCTTCGCAGGTACTCGAAGGCGGTGGTGCGCATGCCGGGGCCGCCGCCCAGGTTGTACACGCGGCGCCAGAACGGCGAGCCGCTGGCCTGCAGCAGGCAGTTGGCTAGGGCCAGGCCCCCGTCGCGGTCGGTTATGGCCTCCAAGCGCGTGTCGAGCGGCATGTGGAACGCGATCGGGTCGAGGAGCCCCATGAGGCGCGCGTGCTCGGTGGGCATGATGAACGACATGCGCAGCGAGACCCACTTCTGCAGTGGCGACTCCAGCACGCGCCGCTCGCCCGCTATCTTGGTGATGGCGTAAGCGTCGAACACGGACGGGTTCAGTGGGTCGCCCACGCGGCCCACGTGCACGCCCACGGGGCGGTTGCCCGTTTGCGCCACCGAGCCGGTGTGCACGTAACCTATGCGCTTTGCGCCGTCCGGTTCGGCAGCTATGGCCGCCAGGATGTGCCCTACCGCGTCGTCGTTCACCTGCCGCGCCAGCTCGGGCCGGTAGTCGGCGGCCGGGGAGATGACGGCCATGGCGTTGATGACCCAGTCCGCCCCAGCCACCGCGCGGCGCACGGCGGCGGGGTCGCGGGCGTCACCCCACACGAGGGTCAGCCCGGCGCCTTCCTGCACCCGCAGCGTGCTCTCCCCCGCGGGCGCGGGTTCCCAGGGCAGGCCCGCGGCACGCACGTGCGGCTTCAGGCGCGCCGCCGCCGACTCGCCCGGCAGTACCAGGAGCGTCAGGTGGTAACCGCCGCGGCGCACGAGCTCCTCCAGCGTCCGTAAGCCGAGGGTGCCGGTGGCGCCGAAGAGCGTCACCCGTTCCAAGGGCGGCCGCTCCGCAGCAGTCCCTTGAGGCTGGCGGCTCACCGGCGCGCCAGCACGAAACGCGCGCGGCCGCCCAGGTCGCTCTCCACGCGCACGTCCTTCCAGCCGACCAGCAGGCTGGCGAACTTATGAACGTTGCGGGGGTCGAGCTCCAGCGCTAAGAGAGCGCCGCTGGGCAGCACCTTGTAGGTCTGCCAGGCCAGGCGCCGCGCCACTTCCAGGCCGTCCGCGCCGGCGAAGAGAGCGGTGCCGGGGTCCATGTTCACCTCGGGCGGCAGTTGCTTGCGGTCGGAGTCTGGCAGGTAGGGCGGGTTGCTGACAAGGGCGCTGCAGTGCGCGGCCATGTACGCCACGTCCGGGTCGGCCAGCAGGTCGGAGAGCCTGAAGCTGACCTCCAGCCCGAGTGTAGCTGCGTTGCGCTTGGCCAGGGACACGGCCTCCGGCGTCACGTCTGAGCCCCACACGCGTGCGCTGGGCAGTTCAGCTTTGATAGCCAGCGCCACAGCGCCGGTTCCCGTGCCCACGTCCAGCACGGTGGGGGCCCCGTCAGCGAGCAGCGCGGCGCCGGTCCGCAGTTCCTGCAGCACCAGCTCGACCAGCCGTTCCGTTTCCGGCCTGGGCACTAGCACACCGGGGGTAACGGCCAGGTCCAGCCCGTAGAAGTTGGTCTGGCCCAGGATCAGCTGCAGCGGCTCGCGCGCCACCCGGCGCCTGAGCATGTCTGCCAGCCGCGCGCCGGCCTCGGGGCTCACGGGTCTGTCTGGTTGGAGCAACAGAGTCTGCCGGTCCACCCCCAGGGCGCCTTCCAGGAGCAGCATGGCGTCTGCCTGGGGGCTGGGCACTCCGGCGGCCGTTAGGCGCCTGACCAGAAGTCGGCGAGCAGCCGCTACGTCGTGCGGCCGCTCGCTCTCACCGTTATTGGTTCCGTTGTCCATGCGGTGCCGCGCGCCTAAGTTCAGGCGGGCTTCACCACCACACGCCGGTCGGGGCCCTCGCCTGCCGATTCGGTGATGACGCCGGGTTCGTCGGCCAGGGCCATGTGAACCACGCGCCGTTCGCCGGCGGACATGGGCTGCAACTCTACGGCCACGCCGTTCTTGCGCACGCGCGCGGCGGCGGCGTTGGCGTCCTTGCGGAGCCGCTCGTCGCGGCGGCGCTTGTAACCGCCCACGTCGACGTTCACGCGGATCCACTCGTCCTCGTCGCGGTTCACCACTGCGTTCACCACGAACTCCAGAGCGGCCAGCGTGCGGCCGTTGCGGCCGATTATGCGGCCGGGGTCGCCGCCGTAGATCTCGGCTTGGATCTCCTCAGCGTCTGCCTGCTCGACCTCCACCGCGTAGGCGGGGTCCAGGTTGAGGAGCAGGTTGACGAGGAACGATTCGGCGCGCTCGAGGGGCGAACCGGTGACGACGGGGCCGGCCATGAAGGCGGGCGATTCGTACTCGGGCTCCTCGGCGAGGAGCGCTTCGAACTCGCTCTTCTCGTCCGCCTCGTCGCCGACGTCTATGCCTAAGCCTTCTAGGTACTTGTCGAGATCGGAGTCACTCATGCGTTGGCCTCACTTGCGGCGCTTCCCGCCCTTCGTGGACTTACCGGACTTGCCGCCCTCGGTCTGACCACCAGCCTCGCCAGCTGCACCGTTCTCGGCCTTACCGCTCTTAGCGGTTTTGGCCGTGGTCGGCGCCTTGGCGGACTTGTCGGACTTGGCCTCGCCGCCGGACCGGTTGGGTACGGCGAGCCTGGCTGGCGCTCCGGCACCTGCACCGGCAAGCGCAGGCGCGGGCTGACCGCGGCTGAGGAGCCAGTACTGGAAGACTTGTACCAACATGGATACCACATAGTAGACCAGCACACCGGCCGGGAAGTTGATGATGATGAAGACGAAGACGAGGTTGATGATCATGGATTGGCGCAGCATCTGCGGGTTGCCGCGCGCCGAGAAGTACGAGGTGGCCAGCATGACCAGCACGTACAGCACTGGCAGGATGAAGAACGGGTCGGACTGACCCAGGTCGGGCAGCCACAGGAAGCCCTCGTTGAACTCGAAGTTCACGAACACGCGCCACAGGATGATGAAGAGCGGCATCTGCAGCAGGATCGGCAGACAGCCGCCCGCGGGGTTAACGCCCGCTTCGCGGTAGAGCGCCATGGTCTCTTGCGTGAGCTTCTCGCGGTCGTCCTTGTACTTGCGCTGCAGCTCCTGGAGTTTGGGCTGCAGGCGCTGCATGCCGAACATGGACTTGGTCTGCGTGGTGATGAGGGGCCACACCACGGCGCGGAACATGAGGGTCAGCACGATGATGGAGAGACCCCAGTTAGGCACGTACGTATGGATGAACTCGAGCAGCTTGACTATGAGCAGCGAGAGGCGCCCGAGGATGTTGGGCCGGAACAGGCCCGGCAGGTCGAGGTACCCCTCCTGGTGGAAGCGCACGAGCTCGTTGTGGCCGGCGTACATGGAGGCGCGCAGGTCGGCGCTGGCGCCCGCTCCTGCCGCTAGGTCCGTCTGGAACGCAACGCGGTTGGGCCGCATGAAGGTGGCGTCTAACTGGTCGCCGACGCCGGCGGGCGTGAGCACCATGGCGAAGCCGCGATTGTTGTCGTTCTGCTGGATGGCCAGGTAGGTGGGTGACTGGATGATCTGCTCGGGCGGGTTCAGCGTGAAGTTATCGCCGTGCCCGATCTTGATGGTGGGGTTCGCCACGCGGCCGATGCCGGGAGTGACGAGCTGCAGGCTGACCTCGTCGTCGCCGCTGCGGCGCTCCACGTCTAGGATCACGTCGAAGGTGTCGCTGCCCTCGCGCAGGATGACCTGCCGGTCCACGTCGAAATCGCCAGCGGCGGTGGCGTACGTGGCGGTGTAACGGCCTACGAAGCGGCCGTCGCCGTTGCGGCTCCATTCGCCCGCTGCGCCCGTCGGGGTCACGTACTCGCCGTCGACCATGAACGCTAGGCCGGGCACGGCGGAGTCGAACGGCACCAGGTTAGTGACGGCGACGAGCGAGTAGTTGTTGAGACGCTGACCGCGCTGCTGCTTAGCGAAGGCGGCCGCCAGCTCGCCGGCGGGGGTGAAGAAGTAATCGACGCCCTTGCCGGTGATGAGGGTGAGGGTCTCGTCCTGCAGGTCGCAGAAGAAGGAGGGGACCGCGGCGTTACAGGTCGCCTGCACCTTGTCGAGCGCCCGGAAGTCGGCGACGTCGAACTCAGCGGCCTCAGTGGCCACCTGCGCTAGGGCGGTCGACGCTATTGCCAGGCTCGCTAGGCCGAGCGCCAGTAGCAGGTTTCGTAACGCTTTCAAGGTGCCTCCGTGGAGACGTCGCTGGTCGACGCCTTCGTTTCGTATACGCGTGGTGAAGAGATAACGCCACCGATGGTGGCCTTGTGCTGCGTCTGCTGCTTGGGCGCCGCACCGCGCTTGGGGGGTACAGGGTCGTAGCCGCCTGGGTGGAACGGGTGGCAGCGGAGCACACGCTTGAGCCCCAGCCAGCTGCCTTTAAGCGCGCCGTGCACCTCGATGGCCTCTATGGCGTACGAGCTGCAGGTGGGGTGGAAGCGGCAGCTGGGGGCGCCCTTAAGGGGCGATAAGTAACGCTGGTAGATACGAAGTGGCCAGATAGCCACGGCGCGGGCGCCGGTGACCTTGGGCCTGTTGTTCGGGGTGTCGCTCACGCTAGCACGGCCGCGCGGGCGAGCGCCGAGCGCATGGAGCGCTTGAGCTCGTGATAATCGGCCGTGGCGGCGGTGGGTCTGGCTATGACGAGCAGGTCGAACGATGGGCGCGAGTGGTGCGTGGCAGCTAACGCCACGCCGTCCTTGAGGAGCTCGCGGAGCGCTTCGCGCAGACGCCGGCGCACGCGGTTACGCACCACGGCCTTGCCGACCTTGCGGCTCACCACGACGCCCACGCGCACCTCTCCGTGCACGTTAGGCCGCCAACGAACAGTGACGTGTTTGCTCCCACCGCTCTGCCCCTTACGCAGTCGCTGGAAGGCGCGATCCCCGCTCAGCGAGCGGAGGACCGCGGCACTACTCAGCGATCTGATACCGAGAGGCGCTTGCGACCCTTGGCCCGGCGCCGTCTGATGACGTTACGCCCCCCTGGGGTGGCCATCCGCGCGCGGAAACCGTGCGTCTTGGCACGCTTGCGGCGATTGGGCTGGTAAGTCCGCTTCATGGTCTCTCCTTCCGACGTGTTGGTGTCAATGAACAGGCCCGGGGGCCGGCTCCCAGCTCGAGGGCTGGGGCGCGGTGTAGCCGCGCTAAGCTCCTCGGCGAGCCCACCGTCCGGGCCGAACGGTCAAGCCGAAAAAGCATAGCACACGCTCACGCCAACTTCTAGGCGTGGGAAATAGCCCGCGCCGGTCGG
>JBBAFX010000033.1:0-13926 GCA_041655195.1 Trueperaceae bacterium | reverse complement strand
AAGGCTACAACACCAACGTGGGCGACGAAGGCGGGTTCGCACCCGACCTGAAGAGCAACCGCGAAGCGATAGAGGTGCTCCTCGACGCCATCGAGAAGGCCGGCTACACGCCCGGTGACGAGATCGCCATCGCGCTCGACCCCGCCAGCACGGAGTTCTACAGAGACGGCAAGTACCACCTCGAGGCTGAAGACAAGGTCCTCGACACCGACGGCATGATCGACTACTGGGAGGAGTGGGTCACCAAGTACCCCATCCTCTCCATCGAAGACGGTCTCGCGGAGGACGACTGGGCCGGCTGGGCGAAGCTGACCGCCCGCATCGGCGACCGCGTGCAGCTCGTTGGCGACGACCTCTTCGTCACCAACAGCAACCGGTTGCAGCGCGGCATCGACGAGGAAGTAGGCAACGCCATCCTCGTCAAGGTCAACCAGATCGGCACGCTCACGGAGTCCATGGACGCCATCGAACTGGCCAAGAGCTACGGTTACCGCAACGTCATCAGCCACCGCTCAGGCGAGACGGAGGACACCTTCATCGCCGACCTGGCCGTCGGCATCAACGCTGGTCAGATCAAGACCGGCTCCGCCAGCCGCTCCGACCGCACCGCCAAGTACAACCGGCTGCTGCAGATCGAGCACGAGCTCGGTGACGCGGCGCGTTACCTCGGCAAAGCAGCGCTGAAGCGGTGAGCGCCATCACGACTCCCCCCACCCGCCGCACCCGCATAGTCGCCACGCTAGGGCCCGCCACGGACTCCAAGGAGATGATCGGCCGCCTCCTCCTGGCCGGCGTGAACGTCTTCCGCCTCAACTTCTCGCACGGCGATCAGGACCTGCACCGGCAGACGGTGACTAACATCCGTTCCGCCTCGGAAGAGCTGAAGATCCCTGTCGGCATCCTGCAGGACCTGCAGGGACCCAAGATCCGCGTGGGCCGCTTCGAGAAAGACAAGGTGACCCTCAAAGAGGGCGCGCGCTTCGACCTGACCACGGGCGACGACAGTCCCGGCAACGACAAGCGCGTAGGCGTCACGTACAAGGGGCTCGTCAACGACGTCAAGGTCGGCGACACCCTCCTGCTGGACGACGGCCGCCTGAGCCTCAAGACCATCGGATTCGAGGGCGAGACCATCCAGACCGAGGTCGTTATTGGCGGCGTTCTGAGTAACAACAAGGGCATCAACATCCCGAACGCTACGCTCAGCATCCCCGCACTGACCGACAAGGACGTGCAGGACCTGAAACTCGGCGCCGAACTCGACGTGGACTGGGTAGCGATGAGCTTCGTCCGTAACCGCGACGACCTCCTGCTCGCGCGCCATTACCTCGCACGAGCCGGCTCCAACGCCAAACTCATGGCGAAGATCGAGAAACCCAGCGCGGTCGACCGCTTCGACGAGATCATCGCCGAAGTCGACGGCATCATGGTCGCCCGCGGCGACCTCGGGGTGGAGATGGCGCCCGAGAAGGTGCCGCTCATCCAGAAGGACCTCATCCGCGCGTGCATCATGGCTGGCAAGCCCGTCGTTACCGCCACGCAGATGCTGGAGTCGATGATCCAGAACCCCACCCCCACGCGCGCCGAGGCGTCCGACGTGGCTAACGCCATCTACGATGGCACCGACGCAGTGATGCTCTCAGCGGAAACCGCGGTGGGCGCTAACCCCATCGAAGCCGTGAAGATGATGGACCGCATAGCGCGAACGGTGGAATCCGACGACGACTTCCACGACAAGTTCCGCGGCGCTACCCCCAAGACGGACGCCAGCACGCCGGACGCCGTGGCCATCGCCGCTGTGGAGATGAGCTACAACCTGGACGCCAAACTCATCGTCACCTTCACGTCGAGCGGTAACACCGCGCTACGGGTGGCGCGCTGCCGGCCGCAGCCGCCGGTGCTGGCCATAACCCCCAACCCGCGCTCACTGCGCCAGATGATGATCGTGTGGGGCGTCGTGCCGCACCTGAGTGACGACATCCACGACACGGACGAGATGGTGCGGGTCGCCACTGAAGCGATCAACAAGGAAGGGCTCCTCAACGAAGGGGAACGCTTCATCATCACCGCCGGCGTGCCGTTCGGCACCCGCGGAACCACTAACCTGATACGGGTCGAGCGCTTACGCTGAGCCAACGCAGTGCCAAAAGAGTGTGACGCGGACCGTTAGCCTGGTCCGCGTCACCAGGGCCTAACAAGGAGCCCTGTTCGGTTACTAACAACAGTTCGGCCCGCCAGCGGCACTGCTGCTGGCGGGCCGAACTAGTTTATGCGTGAAGCTTAGGCGCCTTCTTCGGCGGTGACGAGGACCTTGAGGTCGATGGTCACTTCCGGGTGCGGGCGGTAGGGAACGATGTGCTCCCCGGTGGTCTTGATGGGGTCGTTGAGAAGGACCTTGCGGCGGTCGATCTCGACGTCGTAAGTGGCCTTGAGGGCGTCCGCGATGTCGCGGTTGCCGACCGAGCCGTAGATGCGCCCATCGCCGGCACGCACGCGGATCTCGAGGTGAGCGTCGCCGAGGAGTTCAGCGAGGCGCTCAGCGTCCGACTTGCGTTCAGCGAGTTGCTTAGCGCGCTGAGCCAGGCGTGCCTGGAGTTCAGCTTCGTTGGCCTTGGTGGCCGGCAGCGCCAGACCCTGAGGGACGAGGAAGTTGCGGGCGTAACCGTCCTTGACGCGGACGATATCGCCGGCTTCTCCCAGCTTCTCTACGGGTTCCAGCAGGATGACGTTCACTTCCGCACCAGCTTCTCGGTGATCGGGATGATCGCGAGCATGCGCGCACGCTTGATCGTGGTGGCGAGCCGACGCTGATGCCTGGCACACACACCGGTGCGGCGACGGGGCAGGATCTTAGCGGTGTCGGAGATGAACCGCCGGAGCATGCGCCCGTCGTGGTAATCCATGATCTCGTACTCACCCGTGCAGAACGGGCATACGCGTGGCCTGCGGCCGCGGCGGCCGCCTCCACGACGGCGGCGATCAGCGCCGCCTCTTGCTTCTCTAGCCATCTAGAAGGGTAGGTCCTCTTCTGGTGGAAATTCTTCGTCGATGTCCAGCTGGGACTTCGACGGGCTCGCCTGGGCGCCCGCTGCTTGTCGCTCGGGGCGGGTTCCGGCTCCACCGCTGCCGGGACCGCGAGTTAGGAACTCGACGCGCTGGGCTTCCAGCTTCGTCGTGAACCGTCTATTGCCTTCCTTGTCCGTCCAAGAATCGTTGACGAGCCTGCCTATCACGAACACGCCGTCGCCACGCTTGAGTTCGCCAGTCGCTTCCGCCAGCTCACGCCAGGCGGTGACGTCAACGAAGTGCGTACGCTCCTGGTCCTCGCCGCCGCGACTGCGGAACCTCTCGTTCACAGCGACCCCGAAGCGGGTAACCGCCGCGCCCGAAGGCGTGTAGCGGAGCTCGGCGTCGCGCGTGAGGTTGCCGACGATGATGACCTCGTTGAGGGCATCCTTAAGGCGGTGCTGACCGCGCGCGTCTATGACGGTGGGTTCACCGTCGCGAGCACCGTACGTGAGCACATCGACGCGGTTAGCGTTGATGTCCAGCGCGGAGCGCTTCTGCCCTTCGGGAGTTTCCCAGTTGCGGTAGTTCAGGCGACCTTCAACGAGAACGGGCGTGCCGTCCTGCAGCTGGTTCGCCAGGATCTCCGCCTGAGCGCCGAAGACCGTTGCGCGGTGATACCAGGCGAGCTCGCGGGGAGCGCCGTCTTCACCGATCACGTGGTCGTTACCGGCCAGATTGAGCTCGAGGATGGCCAACCCACCAGGGGTGTAGCGCATCTCGGGCGCCTGAACCAGCGTGCCTATCAGGTAAACGTTGTTCAAACCACGTGCCATGACGTACTCCTACTGCTCGTCTTACGGTTCTTGACCTTAGGCAGCGGCTTCAGCCTTGCCTTCGGACTTGGGCTCCTTCTTCGTCTTCCAGTCCGGACGTTGCCGGACTACCAGTACACGCATGACGTTATCGCGCTGACGCAGTGCAGCTTCGATGGTCTTGGGCGTTTCACCAGTCAGGTGTAGGCGGAAGATGAGGTAGTAACCCTCGTTGCCCTTGCGGATGGGGTAGGCCAAACGGCGCAGGCCCCACTCGTCGAGCTCGAGGATCTCCCCACCAGCGCGCTCCACCTGGAGGGCGACGGCGTCCTTCTCGGCCTGAACCTGCTGTTCGCTGAGGCTCGGATCGAGAATGAGGTTGAGATCGTACTTGACTTGTTGCGGCATGTGCACCTCCTTCCAGGCTGGTGGCGAGGCCCGGTGAACCCGGTGCCCGCGGCGTGCGTGACGCGGTTGCCCGCGTGACGACACAACGCGCCAGGCCGCTTAACGGCCCGCGCTCGCCCTTCCCAGCGTCGACTCGCCACCACGTACCGCTCCTGCCGGAGATACCCCGCCCGAAGCGGCGACGCGGCAAATACAAATAGTAGCACAGCGGAGCGCGCTGGCTGCGCCCTGACGGGCATGCGGTAGGCGCAGCGGCTCATGGCGCCGGCGTCCAGCCGAAAGCCAACCCGGCCGCCACCACGGCACCACGGTGACCGGCGAGCTCCAGCTCGAGGACTGGTGTGAGGAGCATGGGCCGCGGGGTGGGCGTGGGTCGGAACGCGTCAGGTAGGAGGAAGAGGACGCCGACCTCACCGGGCGCCACTAGCAGCCCGGCTGCGTCAGCCTCCCGGGTACGCAGTGCGCCAGCGTGCGTCGCGGCTTGGTAAGCGGCGTCCCAAGGGGTGAGGGGCGGTAGCGACTGCCGAGTTGGTGTGGGTGCGTACGGCGCCGTGGCTGCCTGCCGCCAGTACGGCAGCGCTTCACGGTGGCCCGCGGCCGCTACCACCGCGCCCGTGGCTAGGTTACCGGGCGCGTACCGGACCCCGTGCAGGGTCAGCGGTACGTCGGCTGGCAGCAGGGTCAACTCAGCGGTCTGGCCCACGCCCGGCAGCGACGTGGGGCCGTGCACCACCGCCCGTGGCGCCGCGCCCGGCGCGACCTGTTCGGCAAGCTGCAGTAGTGGGTCTACCGCCAGCGGCCGGAGCGACTCCGGCCAGGCGAGAGCCTCGGCGGGGACGTGCACGGTGGTTGCCAGTATGCGCGCGGTGGCTTCCGAACCGTCGCGACACCGCAGGATGGCGCGGTCGAAGTGGAGGGTCCGGTCCGTGATGACCTCCACCCTCAGGTGCGGGTGGGCCTGAGCGCGGTCCAGGTCGGTCCACAGGTGCGTGACAGCGCTCGGGGAGAACTCCAGCCGGCCCGCCGGCCCTGCCAGCGCGAAGTAAGTGATCTGACCGCCCGCGGCGCCCTCCGCGCCGCAGCCCGCGCCGTAAATATGAAGCTCGCCGCGAGCGCCGTCGCTCCAGCCGAAGTAGGCGCCGGGCCGAAGCATGGCGTTGCCCTCGTCGTACAGCCACGCCACGTTAGCGGGCAGGTGGTCGGCGGCGAAGCCCAGCGCCCACCCGACGAACGGCAGCCGCGCAGCGAGGCGCGGACTGTAAGCCACCACCAGCACCAGGACCGACACGAGAGCCAGCAAGGCGACGAGTGAGGCCGCGACGGGGGTGAACCTCAGGCCCTGGCCAGACCGTGTAAGCCGCGCTGCCTGCTCGGTACGCGAGCGGCGCTTAGAGCGCGCAGGCAGCGCGGACCGGTAGCGTCGGCGGCGGTTCACGTGCCGGGCCCGCACACGACTTCCAGCGCTAGTAACTGCTCCCCGTGCGCTTGCCGGGCGAACGCGAACTCGGTCAGGTAACGAACGCGTTGCAGGTCGGCGTACAGGTCGGCCGCCGGCACACGGCTCAGACCGCGAGCAGTGACCAGAACTTCCGCTTCACTCGCCTCGCCACTGCGCGTCTCGGCTGGGTATATGTCCGTGATAAGCCAGAGCAGTTGCAGCTCCGCGCCCTCGGCGCTAGCGCGCGCCGCCTCCACCGAACGGAACAGGTGGACTATCTCAGCCTCGAGCGCGGCGCGCTCCGCAGCGTTGCGGTCCGCGTGCTCGGTTTCGGGAGTGGGCCGGTGCAGGGGTTCGTTCGGTGGCCATGCCAGGCGTAGCGCTTGCTCAGCGCGGACTGGATCGGCGCTGAGGCTCACCTGCCCGGAGAGCGGCGCGCCGCTCGGCAGGGGCAGGCGCATCTCCAGTCCCACCGTGGCTAGTAGGTCGCCGGAGCGGTACAGGGCGCTGCCGTGCAACTCCACCCTGAAGTCGAGCGCGTTCTGCGAGGCGCGTTCCAACTCCTGGACGGAGTGGTGAAGGTCAGCCTGCTTGAGGAGAGGTGAGGTGGCGAGACAACGCGCGACGTCGAAGTCGCCGCTTACCAGCAGCTGCACGAGCGCTTCAGGTGGTGGGAGGGCAGGTAGTGCGTCGTCCGTGCGCAGCGCTGCCCGTAGGGCGCCCTCCAGGTCGGCGATCCGGTGGGCCACCTGAGCACGGAGTTCCTCGAGAGCGCGCTTCAGGGCGAGGAAGTCGCGTTCCTCGGGGTAGAGCCGCAGCGCTTGGGAGATGTCGGTCGGGCCGTCCGAGTACGCCTGGTTAACTCGTGCCAGCGCGGCCGCCAGTTGCTCCTTTATGAAGCGGAACGACGACAGCGCCAGCAGGTCGCTGCGGAACCTGTGACTAGCGTCGTTCCAGGCGAGCGCCTCTTCGAGGCCCAGCATCCGCACGCGCGCGCCCTGCAGCCGCTCCAGTAGTGCGCCGTTGCTGCGGTAGAGGGTGAGGAAGGCAGAGAGGTCGAGGTCGAGAGCTAGTCGCTCGTACGCGTCCCAGGTCGTTCGCTCCGTGAACGTTAGGCGCGGTAACGCCTCGAGTTCGAGCTGGCGCCCTAAGGCAGCCACGTGCCAGGCGGCGTCCAGCACGTCCGCACTGGGCTGATAGGCGGCCTCGAAACGTGCGAGCAGGGCGGCAACGAGCGCGCGTTCGTGGGCCGACGCCGTTGTGGTACCGAACAGCGTTACGGCGGCGTCCGAAACACCACTACCCGCAGCTTCCGGCGGTGTGGTCAGCGGCTGAGCCGCGGCGGGAGCGAGGAACAGGCTGAGGCAACAGGCCGCCGCGATGAAGGCCAGCAAGCGGCGCGCGGCGCCAGCGGTCACGGGAGCTCCACGCCCCACGCCGTGCTCATGCGCGGGAACTGCACGGTGTGACGCTCCCCGGCGCGCTCGATCAGAGCTACCGGCCGCGCGGTGAGAGTGCCAGCTCCGGTCGGCATGCGTTGCTGCGGGTCGAGCACCATTGCGAAGTGGGCGGTGGCGCCGGGTTGAAGTAGCGTCGGCTCGAAAGGGGAGCCGTTGCGTACCAGGTCCTCATAACGGCCATGGAAGGTGGCGGGGTCGTACCGAAAGACCTGCCCCACGGCGCGCACGAACCCCGCGTCGTTACCGAAGCCGAGGAGCGACAGCGGTTCGTGGTGCGAGTTCGTAAGGCCCATTAGCAGCAGCACCGCCGGCGGATCGTCGGGCTTTGCGCTGGGCAGGTTGATCCGGCCCGTCTGGAACCACGGCGCTACCCCCTCTAGAGGCGCCAGGTCCGGCAGGCGGTTCACTACCACCAGGGCTGCCGCCGCCCAGGACGAGTCACCGTTGGTGAAGAGGAGGTCGACCCGCGTGGTGCACGTGCCCTCGTCCGGTACCTCGAAGCGCACGATCAGGACCTTGTCGGGAGGACCCTCGTGAACGCCTCGACCTTGCAGGCACTCGTCCGCGGAGAACGCGAACTCGTCCCACTCGAGTAGGGGCGGCGGCACGAACAGGTCGATGAGGGCCGGCTCGCCCGCCAGGAGGTCCTGATAATGCACCGCCACGATGGGCGGGTCGACCTGGGTGGCATTAGTGGACTGAGCGTGTGCGGCGGGGGCACCGGCGAGCGCGCAGAGCAGGAACGCGACCGGAGCAGCGAGCAGGCGCCGTGCCGGTGCTGCGTAACTAGCTAGTACGAAGGTGAATGCGTAGTTCATAGACTCTCTCCTGCGAAAGTGCCCGGGTGGGCGCCGTTGTTGGCGACCCACCCGGTGTTCGGCGTCAGCGGACCTCTCGGAAGGAGTAGGTGTGTTCCCTGCGGAAGCTGGCGGTCTGGCCGCTCAGCTCGCGGTAACCGTCGCTCCACTGCATGTAATGGCGGTAGGTCTCGGTCACGTAGTAGCGCTTGGTGCCCTGGTAGAGGGTGGCGCTGGTGCGGGGCGGCAGGAGTACCGTTAGTACCTCCGTCTGATCGCACTGGTAAGTCCGGTTGAAGGAGATCCCGAGGCTGGCGCCGATACTGGCGCTACCGGAGGTCCACCTGTAGCTGCAGGCGTTGTTGTACGAGATCTTGTGCTCGGCGGTCGCGTTGGGGGAGTTGTTGATCAGTTGCCGAACGACGCTGCGGTTCACGACTGTGTGAGCGCTCTCCTGGCGCTTGATCATGTCCCACCCCTCGTGTTCGATGTAGGGGTACTGGGGTCCGCAGGTGGTGCACGCACCGGCGGTGACCGTGTTCAACTCGGACACCGCTAGGGCCGTGAGGCCCGCGTTCTGCGGGCCGGCGTAAGAGGCCGACAAGACCATCAGGAAAAGCACGTTCGTAGACCAGAGAAGTAGGCGCTTCATGGTTCCTCCTTGGGGAGCGGGGGCTTCAGGTGGCTGGCGTGAGCTCTGATGGAACACCTCCCCTCTTTCCCGCTGCGCTCACGACCGCCAGGACGGTCAGGAGGACCGCCCCAAGGCACGTGAGCGCGCCGACCCGGTCGCCGTACCGCAGGTACGGTGTCGGGCCGGCCCCTGCACCAAGCTCGGCGCGTACGAAGGTGGCCTCGCCGGCGGCCGTGACCGCCGCCAGGGAGCCGTCGGCGCGGATGAGCGCGCTGGGCCCCGTGTTCGAGGAGAACGCGAGCGGCACGCCGCTCTCCACCGCTCGGAAACGCGCCAAGCGAAGGTGTTGATGAGGAACGTCGCCGCGCGCCGCGAAAGCGTCGTCGGTAAGCACGGCCAGGAGCTGCGCGCCGGCTAGTACGGCACGCCGAACGGTTTGGGGGAACGCCACGTCGTAACAGATGAACGGCGCGACCTGCATGACGCCGCCGGCGCTCGTCGGAACGGCCACCGGGCGGGGCGGGGCGCCTGCCTGGAGCCCGGCTTCGGCTATGGGCACCAGGTGCAGCTTGGCGTAAGCGTGCGTAAGGTCGTGACCCGACCAGAGGAACGCGGAGTTGGTGGAGGCTCCAGAGCTGGTGACGCCGGCAGCACCCACCAGAGAGGGTGGCAGGGCGGCGAGGGCGGAGACCGAAGCGGGTGCCAAGGACGCGGCGGGCGCCTCCAAGCTGATGCTTTGCGGCCAGCTGCCCTCCGGGAAGACGACCAGGTCCGGCGCACCTGTGCTGGCGTAGGCGGGCCCGCTCACGCGTAGCGCCCCGCCGAAAGGTGAAGCCAGAGCGCGCGGCGCTGAGTTTTGGAGAACAGCCCCGTCTACCAGCTGCGTCAGCTCGGCTAGAACCTGATCGCGCACTGCGTCCACGGCTTTCGCGGTGGCCAGCATGGCCGTGAGGCGGTTGGGTTGGGCTATGGCTACGTCGAACGTGGGGCCCGTGGGTGCGGGCGCGCTCAGCCAAGCGGCGCCAACGAGCCCAGTGACGAGCGCCATGGTGGCGACAGGGAACGCGAGAGACCCCGCACTAGGCACCGCGGGAGACCCAGAGCCAGGCACCGCCGTTGGCGCCGCGGTCCGCGCCGCAACGGAGACCGCTGGCTGCCCCGCGCCCGCCCGGGGCCGTAGGGTCGCACCAGTCCAAGACCGCGCCGCATGCCACGCCCGCGCCGCGGCCGCGTTGAAGAGCAGGAGGGCCAGGCTGGTGGCCGTAACGGAGCCGAAGCGCGCGAGCTGCATGGCGGGCAGGCCGGCCTGCGAGTAGCCGATGGCGCTGAGGGGCAGCGCGTAGCGGCCGAGCAGGGACGACTGCGCGGGGACGAACTCCGCGGCGGTCCAGAAGAGCGCCAGCGCCACGAACCCGAGCCAGCCGGGCAGGTGTCGCGACACGGCCCACGCGGCTGCTCCCGCGGCGGCGAACGGCAGAGCGCCGACCAGCACCGCGAACAGGTGCCAGTGCGCGCCGAGCGCCGCGGCGGCCTCGAACGCCAGCGTGGTGACGCCGAGGGCGGTTACGGCCGCGAGGGCGCCGGCCTGCAGCCACGACCGACTGCGCGGCAGGACTATGAAGGCGGGCACGAACGCTACCCAGGCGAGAGGCTCAAGCCCCCACGGGCGCCCCGCCACGCTGATGAGCCCGGCGCTGAGCAGGGCGCAGAGGAGCGGTGCCAGTACGGTCACGCCCCGACGGCGGGAGCCGCCACAGCGGCTCACGGCCTGCGCTCCAGAACGTAGACGCGGCCCGTGAAGCGGCGCGCGAAGGTGCCCACGGGCACCACGTGCGCGCCCGCGGCGGGATCTGCCACAGCGACGTAGCCGTGTGCCACGCCGGCCACGGCTACCAGGTGACCGAGACCCGCGCTGCCCTCGGCCTGTAAGTGCGCAACGAACGGCGCGGGCACAAGCTGAAGTTCGGAGGAACGCACCTGGTACCAGGCGCCGCTGAGCCCGACCTGGTGCGCCAAGCGGGCGAACTCCGACAGGGTCAGACCGGTCGGGCCCAGCTCGGCTAGTGCCACCAGCTCGGTCTCGGTGCGAGGTACGCCCAGCCAGTGGCTGAGCGTTGCGAGGGCCGCGGGGCCGCAGCTGTTCTCCTGGCTTTGCAGCACCACCTTCAACCGCTCGAGCGCGTGAGGCTCCCCGTTCCAGGCGGCGCTGGCTGCTACCCCTCTGGCGCCGGGCGCGAAGAGCACCAGGAGCGCCAACGCGGCAAGGATGACGCGGAGGGAACAGCGGACACTGGACGGTGGGGTTGTGGACACGTTGGTGCGCTCCTGACTTGGGATGGGACCCAGGTTAGGAGGCGGGGGTTACGGGGAGGTTCGGGAAGTTGGCTGGTGCCGAGCGGTCGTGGGCTCAAGTGCTGGTGGCGCGTGAAGGTCAGTTGATAGCAGGAGTGCTCACGTCGTCGTTCTCGCACCACGCCACCACGTCGCCGCTGGACCAGGTGGCGCTGAACGGCCCGGCGGGAGCGGGCTCAGCCAGCAGGTAGCCCTGCAGGTAATCGCACCCCACCCTTACGGCGGCCACCGCCTGCGAGCGGCTCTCGATGCCCTCCGCCACGACCTTGGCGCCCAGGCCGTGCGCTAGCACTACGGCGGCGCGCACTATGAGCCGGCCACGCACGTCGTCGCCGTCCAGTCCGCGCACGAACGAGCGGTCCAGCTTCACGAAGTCGATGGGCATGTAACGTAAGCGCCCGAGCGACGAGTAACCCGCCCCGAAATCGTCTATCGCCACCCGCACGCCCAGCGCGCGAATCTCGGAAAGCCGCTGCTCAACTATGGGTTGAACGGCGCTCGTCTCCGTCACCTCCACCAGCAACCGTTCGGGCGGGAGGCCGGAGGCCGTGAGCGCACGCTTGATCGACTCAACCAGGCCCGGCTCCGTGAACTGGTGCGGCGAGACGTTAACGGAGATGACGAAGGAGCCGTGCCCGGCGCGCTCCCACTGCACGGCCTGCTTGCACGCCGCTCCCAGTACCCAGTTGCCTATGGCCACGATCAGGCCGGCCCGTTCCGCTAATGGGATGAACTCCTGCGGCCGCACGATGCCGCGCTCGGCGTGGTTCCAGCGGATCAGCGTCTCCGCTATGCGCACTGTCACTTTGGTGCCCTCGATTTCGGCGTCCGCGCCGGCGATGACGGTGCCTATCGGCTGGAAGTACAGCTCCAGCTCGCCCTTGCCGATCGCCTCCCGCAGGTCACGCGCCAGGGCGGCGCGCTCCTGTTCATGCGTGCTCTCGGACGCGAGCCGGAAGCCCTCACCCCGCTCCTTGGCTTGCGCCACCGCCGACTCCGCGCTGGAGACGTGGTCGGTCTGCGTCCGAGCGTCCTGTGGGTACCTGCTGATACCCACGGTGACGGTCACCTGCAGCGGCCCACCGCCGGCGTTGAAGGGTGCCTGGAACGCGTTCGTTACGCGCGCTGCCAGGGCGGCGGCAGCGTCGTCGGTCAGCGGGCCCTCGATGAGTAACCCGAACACGTCGCCGCCTAGCCTGGCTAGCACGCGCGCTTCCTGTCCGACCGTGTGAGCCAGCCGCAGCGCGGCTTCGCGCAGGACCTCGTCACCGGCCGCGGTGCCGAAGCGTTCGTTGATGCTGCGGAAGTCGTCGAGGTCGACGAGCACCAGTGCTACCTGCCGGTCGGCGCGCCCCCGCGTCAGCTGCTGATGCAGGCCGTGGAACGCGGCGCGGTTCGTAACGCCCGTCAGCGAATCTATCGAGAGGATCCGCGCGGCCGTCTCTTCCGCCGCCAGGGCGGCGCTGCGTCTCTCCACCGAGTTGGTGAGCCCGAAGAGGAGGAGCAGTGAGGAGGTGCCGACCATGATGAGGTCGAACAGCGCACCGAGCTCGCGGTCGGCGCCGGGCGGCGGCTCGGCCGTGAACAGGTGAGTGGCCACACGGACAACGCCCACGGCCAGTAACAGCCCCGAGACGCCGAGCGCCAGTTTGCTGCGGAACGCCATGAACGCCCACACGATGATCAGCACGAGCCAGATGGTGAAGGTGCGGATGGCTGCTGTGTGTGTTAGGAAACCGCTACCAAGCGCCAGCCACAGGAACGTGATGCTGGTGAGGCCGCCCACGATGAGCACACCGATCTCGACCCCTCGGAACAGCCGCGGCACGGCCAGTATGAGGATGGCGGCGAGGACCGCCAGACCGCCCACAACGTAGCGGGCGGTTGACTCGAACGGGCTGCCAACCACGCGGTCGGCCAACAGCGACTGAACAGCCACAAGGCACAAGATCACCGCGTACAACGGACGCTTGAAGCGCCGAAGCCGCCGCTCGATCTCAGGTAATGCTCTGCCGCTCGATTCGACCAAAGGGTTCCTCACGGGGCACCGCGGTTACCCCACTAGCTGGTTTCCTCCGGGAAGCATGGCACGAGGTTCCGGATACCGGTGTGAAGGTTGAGCAGGTTCGCAGCGTGAGCTACTTGATTGGCGTCAAGGAACGTTCCCGCGGGGGCGCTTATGGTCGGTTCAGAGGCGCAAGGACGCGCCACGGAAGGGAAGAACGATGAGTACCGGAACCGATAACAACAGCACGGCCGCCAGCCGCCGCAGCGTACTGCGCGCCGAGGGCTTCTCCTGCCCCTCTTGCGTAACCAAGATCGAGAAGCAGCTCGCCGCCATGGACGGCGTTCACAACGTGAAGGTGAGCTTCGCGACCTCCAAGATCGAAGTCGAGCACGACCCGGCTACCGCCGTTGAGGCCCTGGTGGAGCAGGTGGCGAAGGCGGGCTACAAGGCGCGGCCGTCCGCGTTCTGAAGGAGGCCCGGGTAACGTGAACCTCCTGGACCGCTGGCTGCACGCCACCAGAACCGTCACCTGGGTAGCGGGCGCTCTCATCGCCGCGGCGTTCCTCTACTCGTGGACGCTCGGCGGCGATGGGACGTACCCTCTCGACCGGCTGCTGATGGTGATAGCCGCGGTCGTGGCCGGCGTGCCCATCGCCGTGAAGGCGTACCGCGCGCTCCTCACGCGCCTCGTGAGCATCGACCTCCTCGTCACCGTGGCCGCAGGCGGGGCGCTCGTCATCGGCGAGGTCTGGGAGGCGGCGGCCGTCACGTTCCTCTTCTCGCTCGGCAACGCCCTCGAGGGGGCCACGCTCGACAAGACGCGCTCTGCGCTCGCGGAGCTCATCAAGGTGGCGCCCGAGACCGCGCTCGTGCTGCGCGACGGCCAGCAGGTGGAGGTCGGCGCTACCGAGGTGGCGCCAGGCGAGACGGTCCTGGTTAAGAACGGCGCCCGCGTGCCCGTGGACGGCGAGGTCATCGCTGGAACGGGCAGTGTGGACGAAGCCACCA
>JBBAFX010000032.1:0-14099 GCA_041655195.1 Trueperaceae bacterium | reverse complement strand
CGCATGAGGTCTATGGCCTGCGGGAAACCCCTCACCAGCAGCACGTCGCCGAAGCGCAAGCGTTCGTGCGCCAGGTTGCCCTTCACGCGCTCGCTGCCGCGCTGTATGGCGAGCACCACGATCCGGTACCGGTCGCGGAAGCGCAGCTCAGCCAGCGTCTTGTCCTGCCAACCCGACCGCGGGGTCAGGAGCAGTTCGGCGAACACCAAGTTAGAGGGCACCACCTCACCCGCCTCCGCGGAGACCACCTCGAAGGCCAGGCCGTACTCCTCCATCAGGCGCGTGAGGCCATCCGCGGCGCCCTGCACCAGGACGCGGTCACCTGGGCTGAACTCCGTATCCGGCAAGATCGGCTGAGACACGCCCACGTCACGCCGAGAACGCAGACCCAAACGGGCGGCTTCCGGGTCGGCGTCTATGGCCACCACCCGCACCCCGAAGCGTTCGGGCCACGACAGTTCGCTTAGCTTCTCCCCCACCAGGCTGGCGCCGGCGGGCACCACGAAGCGGCGCAGGTCGCCGGCCATGCCGAAGCGCTCCGCGTACTCCTTGAGGTCGCCCGAACTCACGTCGCCCTGCTCCGGCGTACTCGGTGCCCGAGCAGGTATCAACCAGCGGCCCACCGTGAGCATGAAGACGATCGTGACCGCCAGCATGACGATCCCCACGGGCGCGAGCGCGAAGAAGCCGAGCGTGCCGTAACCGGCCCCTTCGACCGTCTGCGCAGCAACCAGGTTAGGGGGCGTGGCGATGATGGTGAGGGTGCCACCCATGAGGGCAGCGAAAGCGACCGGCAGGAGCAGCTTGCTGGGCGAGATGCCGTTGCGCCACGCCAGCCGCATGGTTATGGGCAGCATTATGGCCACCGTGCCCGTTGAGCTCATGAACGCTGAGAGCAGCGCCGTGGCCAGCATGAGCACGGCCGTCAGCCGCACCTCCCCATGACCCGCCACTCGCGCTATCCAGTTGCCCACGCTGGCGGCCAGGCCCGTGTCGACCATGGCGCCGGACACAACGAACAGCGCGGCGATCATGACCACCAACGGGTCGGCGAACCCCGCCAGCGCCTGCGCCGGCGTGAGCACCCCGCTTAGGGCCAACGCGGCCACGACCATGAGCGCCACCAGGTCGAGGCGCACACGGTCCGAGACGAAGAGAGCGAGCGCCACGCCGAGGATTATTAGGACGATGATCAGGTCGGTGCCCATCAACTGACTAGCCTATCGCCACTTGCTCCTGGGCCCCCCTGCTCCGTGTGGAATGCCGCGTTCATGGCCCAGGCCACCGCCTGCTCAGCGGGCCAAGCGCCGCCCGCCGCCAACTCAGCCGCCAGCGCCTCCGGCCCGAGCGCTCTTTCCGCCGCAAGCCGCCACTCAAGCTGGGCAGCTCGCGCGAACGGCTCCACGGGCGTTCTCAGCGACTGACGCAGCGTAGCGGCCGCCGCCATGAGGCGCACGCCTTCCACCCACCTGCCCGAGCTCGAAGCCAGTTCGGAATACTGTTCCAACGTCGTTGGCAGGCTGAAAACCACTCCCAATCCCAGCACTAACGCGGCGCTCTCCCGCAGGAGCAACTCGGCCGCGGCTAGGTTTCCCAGGCGCAGTTCCGTTACCGCGAGGCTGCCGAGCACGTTCGACTCCATCTGCCGGTCGCCGAGTGCACGCACGAGCTCCAAGCTGCGCGCGAAGTAGGCGCGCGCCCGGCCCGGGCGGCCCTGGAAGAGGCTCACGTCGCCCAGGTTGTTGAGCACACGCCCAATCACAGCGGTGGCATCGGCCTCCGTGGCGAGCGCCAGCGCTGACTCGTAGAAGCGCTCGGCCGCGGCGTAGTCGCACTGGTACGTGGCCACCACGCCGCGGTGCGACCATAGCCGCGCCTCGTCGGCCACGCTGCCCAGTTCGCGTGCCAGCGCCATAGCTTCCTTGTGCCAGGTGAGAGCGGAGGCATGGTCGCCTGAGACCGCTAACAGGAAAATGCCGCGGGTGACGACCTTGAGGTAGCGGCGCGGGTCAGCCTCCCTGGCGCCGAACCGAGCTACCGCCCCAGTCCAGCGCAACGCCTCGTCCAACTGACCTCGCCAGATCCAGAACTCGTTCAGGGCCTCCACCATGTCAAGGGCCAGCTTGGCGTCGCGGTTCTCCGCTGCCCACGCCAAGGCAGCGCTCAAGTTTGGGCCCTCGACCTCGAGCCGCGCACGCCAGGCGCTACTCACCGGGTCCATCAGGTGCGCGTGCGCCTGAACGGCCAGGTCCCGCATATGCCGCGCGTGCCGCTCCAGCATCTCGCGCTGCCCCTCGGGATCCTCGGCCAGCTTCTCAACAGCCAATTGCCTCAGCAACGGATGCCGATAGTAGCGACCGCCGGCGTCTCGCACGAGGAACGCCCTACGTAAGAGGTTCTCCAACGGCACGAAGTCAGCAGCCGCGACCTGCTGCGCGGAACTCAGCTCGAAGCCGCCATGGAAGACGGCGAGGCGGCAGAAGAGGCTTCGCTCCGCCTCGCCGAGCAGTCGCCACGAAGAGAGGAACACCCCGCGAATGCTGCGGTGGCGGTCGCCAGCGTCGCGGTTCCGAGCATCGAGCAGGTCGATGTTGCGCGCCAGTTCCGCAGCGATCTCAGCGGGCGTCAACACTCCCACCCAACTAGCCGCCAACTCTATGGCTAGCGGGCTACCAGCGCAGGCCCTGCAGATAGCCGCCACGTGCTGTAGATTCACCACATTAAGCGCGAATCGGTGGGAGACGCGCCGCGCCCGAAGCTCGAAGAGCTGGAACGCGGGCCACGCCTCGGCCTCGGTCACTACGCTCTCCCCGCCGTCACCAGACGTCAACCAGCCGGCTTCGGCTGGAAAGGGTAGCCCCTCCACCAGCACCTGCCACTCCTCTGAAACACCCAGCGGCTCGCGCGACGTGACCAAGAGCCGCAGGCCTGGGCAGCGCTGCAGCAGTTCCAAGAGCTGGTCTGTGGCGCCCAGCAGATGCTCGAAGTTATCGAGCACCAGCAGACGCCGTCCGCTGCCTAGGCGCTCCACAAGCACGTCCAATGGCCGTTCGCCGTGCCTAAGGCTGGGCCCAAGGGCTTCCGCCAGCACGGCGAGCAACTCGCGCGGGGTAGGTACGGCCTCGAGCTTCACCACCACCGAGCGAGCCGCGTAGCTCGCGGCGCTATCCGCCCGTGCTGCAGCTGCCAACGCGAGCCGCGATTTACCGATGCCGCCCGGTCCGATCAGGCTGATCAGGCGCCGGTCCGGGTAGCCCAGGTAGCGTTCGAGCTCCGCCAGTTCGGCGTGCCGCCCGATAAGGCCCGGTTCACCGGCCGGCATCGATCCAGGCGCTGCGACCCGCAGGAGCGACCGAGCCTGAGCCCGAGATTGTGCCAGGTCCAACTCGAAGTGAGCCGTCTCTGCGCGCACCGCTGCGGCGCGGGAGCTACCGCCAGCTACGAGCAGGGTATGAAGCCGCGCCATGTCAGCCGGGTCCAGTAGCGAGAGGCCGCCAGTGTCGAGCGCCCTCTCGGCGTGCAGCGCTGCACGCGTGAACCGCTCCTCACCCGCCAGTCCCTCTGCCAAGGCGAGATGGGCGTGCTGCACCATGCGCGTCAGGTCGTCGGTGGTGCCGTTCACCCACTCAGCCAGCTCCTCGCGGAAACCTCTGAGCGCGATGCCGCCCAGGAACCGGCCACCGTAAGCCGCGACGGCCTCTGAATGCTGGCCCGCCCGCACGGCCTCCCTCACCAGCCCCGCGTCCGACTGCAAAGTGGTGGCTACGAACTCCCGGTCGCAATCGAGCGCGCCGTGCAGCGACCTGCCTATCCGACTGAGGCTCACGGAAAGCCGGTTACGAGCGTCGCTAGCTTCCGGCCAGAACAATTGGGCGACCCGGCGCCTGGGCTGCGGACCCTCAAGCGACAGGTACGTGAGCAGCAGGAGGAGCTTGGGGTGAGGGAACTTGGCCCCTTCGAGAGTCAGGTTCCCAAGAGCGCGGATCAGCATGCACACTCCGTGCGGCGCTGGGCGTGAGGAACGCTGCGCTTCAGGCTTCGGCCCGCGCCACGCGTGCGCCGCGCTGCACGAGCTTCTTGAGGCCCAAGCATATGTCATGCGGCCCGCAGGGTCGCGGCCAAGACAGGGCCAAGACAGGGTCCTCTCTGCATAGTCACCGCAAAGTCTCGAGGGAGCCCGGATGCCACGATTCCCACACGCTTCGTCTCGGCTAGGACCACTAGTGTCCTTCGCCATACTCCTCCTCGTCCTAGCCGCCTGCGGACAACCCCGCACGCCCTCGGAACCCGCACTGAAAGTGGTCAGCGCCCGTGCCACCAGCCAAACTTCGGCCCTAGTGGTGTTCGATCGCGCTGTCGACGTCTCGGCTGAGCAGCCGGGCGCCTACCGCCTGGTCACGCCACACGGCGCCACGCTGCCCGTTGTGGCCGCCTACGTAGCGGACGACGGGCTCTCGGTGAACCTAGCCACGGAACCGCAGCAACTCGTGACCTACACGTTGGGGGTGGCAGGCGTCAGCACGCGGCTGGCACCAGCGGCGCTGTCCGAGATCACTGTGCAGGACGCTTTCGACGGCTCCGACGTGATCGCTCCGATCGTTGCGGGCGCCATGGCGCTGACCAACACCACCGTGCTCATCACGTTCGCTGACCCACTCGGCGCGGACTTGCTGCAACTCGGCAACAGCGCTCTCGATCCGCGCCACTACGAGCCGCTTACCCCCGGCCTACAGGTGCTGGGAGCGGCGTTCGCAGGCGGCCGCTCACAGGTGGTCCTCACCACTACCAGCATGGACGCCGCGCCCTACATACTGCGCGCCACCAACGTGACCACCACAGACGACCGGCTGGTAGACCCGTTCCTGAACACGGTCTCCTTCACAGGCATAGCCGCCAACGACACGGTCGCCCCGACGGTCACGGACGCCTTCCCCACCGCCAACACCACCGTAATCGTGCAGTTCAGCGAGCCGGTGAGCGACAACGCCGCCAACCCGTCCAACTACGCCCTTACAGACAGCGGTGGCCCACTGGCCGTCATCTCCGCCGAACTGAACGACCTCAAGACCGAGGCCCGGCTCTCCACCTTGCCCATGACGCCCGGCGTCATGTACCGCCTGGTGGTAAGCGGCGTCGCCGACCGCAACGGCAACCCCATAGACCCCACCAACGCGGTCGTGTTCTCCGGCACGCCGGTAGATCCTGGCGCCGACACCACCGCTCCCCGCGTGGTCGGCGCCAACTCCACGGGCAACACCAGCGTGGTCGTCACCTTCAGCGAACCGGTCGTGGGCGGCGTGAACGGCGCCGAGAACCCCCTCAACTACACGATCGTAGAGCGCTCGCTGGTCGGCACCGTGTCGCAACAAGCCGTGGTCAGGGTCGTAGACGCCGTGCTCAGCAGCAACCGCCGCAGCGTCACCCTCACCACGCTGGCGCAGTCCGAGATCGTCTACGCCCTCACCGTTACCGACGTCACGGACCTGGCCGGCAACCACATCGCGCCCCCGGACAGAGACCACCCCTTCCAGACCACCTTCTTCGGCACCGGCCCGGTTGGGCCCGGCCAGGACCAGGACGGCGACGGGCTCTCCGACGCCGCCGAACAGGCGGGCTGGACCGTCACCGTGCGCCTAGCTAACGGCCAGGTCACGCAAACGAAGGTCACCAGCGACCCAACGGTGGCCGACACTGACGGTGACGGCGTGTCCGACGGGGATGAACGCGCGTACCTGACCAACCCCCGTTCACCCGACACCGACGGCGACCAGCTGAGCGATTACTGGGAGCTGAATTACGTGTACAGCGACCCAACCCACCAGGATAGCGACGGCGACGGCCTAATGGACGGCCTTGAGTGGTGGTTCTTCCGCACCTCCCCGAACCTGGCAGACACCGACGGCGACCAGTTACTCGACGGCGACGAGGTGAACCTCGGGAACCGCAACCCACGCCTAGCCGACCTGCCCAGACCTGGTATTGAGGTCGGCGCGGTCGACATGCGACTTGACGTCCGCTTCACCGCCACCAGCCAGACCGGCACCCGCGAGCTTGAGACGCGCTCAGAATCTGCGACCCTCACCCAGAGCGACCGCAAGTCCACCAGCAACGTCGACAGCAACACGCAGGAGTTCACCGTCAAGGCCGGCGTGGAACTGAGTTGGAAAGCCGGCGTGGACTTCGGCGCAGCCGGCAAGTTCAACGTAGAGACCGGCTACACGGGCCAGTGGAGCTCGAGCTTCACCCAGGAGTCCGCCCGCGAGACGCAGAACGCCTACGCCCGCTCCTTGGAGGCGCAAGCCGAACTGCAACGCGGCGAATCTTCCACGCGAGAGGTGCAGGGGGCGGCCATGCGGCTCACGGTGAACCTGCGCAGCCTGGGCGACATAGCCTTCAACATCTCCAACCTGCAGGTAACCGCCTTCATACAGGACGCTCGCGACCCGTCCAGGCTCATACCCATCGCCACGCTGGTGCCCGAGAACGAGCCGGCCAGTGGCTACAATTTGGGGCCCATAGCCCCGGAGCGCGGGCCGCTGATATTCGTGACGACCCAGGTGTTCCCCGCGTTGGTCGAGCAACTCATGCGAGACCCGTCGGGCCTCATCTTCAAGATCGCTAACTACGACATGACCGACGAGTTCGGTCGCAACTTCGCCTTCACCTCCCAGGACGTGAACGACCGCACCAGCACCGTGGTCATCGATTACGGCGCCGCCGACTCCGACGGTGACGGCGAGAGCGACCTAACCGAACGCCTGAAGGTGAGCACCAGCTCCGGCCGCGCCTATCACGACGCGAACGGCGACGGGGTGGTGGATGACGCCGACCGCGTGCTGTACGACGCTACCGGCCGCCAAGTCGGCATCACCCTGGCCGAGGCGCTCGAGCCGGTACTGGGGCTCGTTCACTACGACGAGGACACCACGCCTACTGCGTCCCTAACCGCGGTGCAGCGCGCCGCTAGTTACTCCACCCGGAGCGTGAACGGCGTCCGGGTGCTGTGGCGCGTGCGCGACGTCTCCATGGAGTTCACTAACCCCCTTAAGCGCTGGGTGGTCCTTACCCCAGACGGACTGGTGGACAACGACCAGGATGTGGACGCCCGGTTGCTGCGCGCCGGCTCCGGCATAACCCTGGCGTTCGTGCAGGACGAGGACGACGACGGCCTGCCCGCCCGCGTGGAGTACAGCCTCGGCTGTTCGGACGTGATGGTAGACACGGACGGCGATGGTCTGGACGACCGCTTCGAGGCGTACGAGGGCTGGGTCGTGAGCGTGACCGGTCGCGGCGACTACCAGGGCTACGCCAGCTGCGCCCGGACCGATTCCGACGGCGACGGGCTAACTGACGCGGAGGAGTACGCGCTCGGCACCGACGCCAAGCTGCGCGACACCGACGGCGATGGCATCAGCGATTACGAAGAGGTGAACGGCTTCGTGGTTACCTTGCGCTTCGGCGGCACCGTCAGCGTCACTACGGACCCCCTCAACCCCGACACCGACGGCGACACCCTGCGGGACGGTGCGGAACGCCAGCTCGGCACGGACCCCACGGCAAGTGACGGCGACGCGGTCTTCGACGACGACGGCGACGGCCTCGTGAACCTCCAAGAGTCTTCCGGCTGGAGCGTGACGACTTACGCTGTGAGCACCGCTCCCGGCGTACAGCCCACCAGCAGCACGCGCGCCGTCACCTCGGATCCTGACCTGCCCGATACAGATGGGGACGGCCTGACTGACGCTCAGGAGATGGCGCTGGGTACCGACCCACGCAGCGCGGACACGGACGGCGACGGCCTGACGGACGCCCAGGAGATCGCGCTGGGCACGAACCCACTCGACGCCGATACCGACAACGACATGCGCTCCGACGGTGACGAAGTCAACGTGCCCCACACCATTAGCGTCACGGGCGGGACGCCCTACACGGTCTTCAGCGACCCTCTCGTGGCCGACGCGGACCTGGACGGGCTGGTCGACGGCCAGGAATTGGCTCTAGGCACCGACCCGCTACTGTTCGACACCGACGGCGACGGCAGCGCCATAGGAGACGGCGCCGAAGCCGCCATCTGTATAGGCGTGGCGCCTGCCCTTGAGTGCCGCGATCCGCTCGTTCCCGACCAAGTGCTCACCACCACCTTCCGCATAGAGGTGACCCGCGACGGTGACGTCGACGCCCTGGGCGGCCCCGGCGAGTTCTATTACGCCTTCAACGTCACCCCCGGCGCCAACCACAACGGGAACGCCGACCTGAACGACGGCGACGAGCGCGACCTCTGGACATACACGCAGATCCGCCCGCTGTCGACCGCCATGACGGTCTCGGTAAGCGTCTACGAGTGGGATGCCGCCGGCTCGCCCACTAACCAGTGCCCCATCAACCAGCAACTCAGCTTCAACCAGGTTCCCATGCTCATTGACGCCACGCGCAACACCAGCTGGAACGTTAGCCACGTGCCAGACGACATCATCAACGCCTGCGTCTACAGCGTGTTCGTGAACTTCACCGCCCGCTGAGTAGAGGGTCTTAAACCAGGACGCAACGTGTCCCCGCGCGGCACCGGAGAGAAACACTTCGGTGCCGCGCTCTTGCTGGTACAACTAGCCCATCTAACGGTCCACTCGATCCTCGCTTGACACCTCGCAGCTCGCCACCCTCTCCATCCGAATCATCAGAGTCGAAGATGGCGCCACCCTGCCGGTAACGTAGGTAGAGAGGCGTGATGTGGAGGTGCCTATGGCCTCGGCGAAATCCGCACGGCTCATGCCCGAGCGCTGAAGCCACTCCCCTACTCTCCGCGCCACCTCTTGACGTTCGGCCTCTTCCGCCGCGCACCTAGCCGACGCCAACTCCTGCTCCATCAGCGCTCCTACCCCGTATGGGTAAGTCACCTTTAGCGCGTCTTCCAACCTTCGGGCGGCCGGCCCCCATGGGGCAAGGTTGACAGCGGCTGCGATGCGGGACCAGTCGTCTAAGCCACCGCGTTCGAGCGCTGTTATGAAGCCTTCCGTTGGCCAAGTGCTGACCGGGTCAGCTGGGTCGGCATAGATGTTACGGAACCTAAGCCCCGACATCGTTACCCTCCGTACCGGAGCGCGACTTGCTCCTGAGCATCGACCTTGCGAGTTCGCGGCATTGGTCAGTAACGGCACTCCAATCGTGCCAACGTTCTTCCAATTGCTTGTAGCGCTTCAGCTCTCGCACGGTGCGTGAGTCGTTGGGTTTAGGCTCCGACAGTTGGCGAACGAGCTGGGAAGCGACCGCCAATCCGCCTGCCCGCTGGGCATCGTAATAATCGTCTATGCCAGCGAGCACCGACGCCGCTGCCCTCAAGCCAGTCCTTTCCGAAAGCGCTGCGACGTCCAGAAAATCTCGTGTCTGGTTGCGGGTCACTAACAGGTACCCCTTGATTCGCAGAATCTCTTCGATAGTGGGTACTCGAAGTGATCGCCCGGAAGCGAGTGCGACCTCTACTACCTCGATTGGCCTGGCTCTTATGAGCTGGCGTACTCCAGCCTCGATATCGCCAAGCTCACCTAAGATGATCTTGTAAGGTACGACGCGGTTAGTAACCCACCCATCCGTGCGTTCGATGGCTTCGAGAACACTGTCGAATCGCTTACCTAGGTCAGCCAGTACGTGATCATGATCGAAAGACACACGGTGGGCGGCATAGAAAGCAGCTGCGGAACCCCCGACCAGCACCGCGTCTGGCACCACTTCCTGTAACCGCGCAGCCGATTCAAGTACTTCTGCAAGGGTTGGCGCGTCACCTTTCATGGCGTCATGTTATCACATCTGATAAGCACATTCGGCCTATAATGAACCTCTCAAGGTACATCCGCACACTCTTACCGCGGCCCCTGCGGCATCCTAAGCGCGCATGACTTCACGACCTGAAGGAGGTTACGAGTATGCGCAAGCTGTTCATCACCATCGGCATCGTCTCGCTGGTCGCGCTGGCAGCATCGGCCGCGGCTCAGATCGCGCCCGGCCCGGCCACACCCGACCAGATCCAGCGCGCCCTGAACGAGTCGCCCGGCCCCTGGGCCGACGAGGCCATAGAACTCGTCGTAAGCCAAGGTCTGTACATCGGGTACCCAGACGGCAGCTTCGGCTGGCGGAACAACATCTCGCGCGCTGAGTTCGCGGTCGTGCTGGCCAGGCTCATAGCCACGTACGGGCTCGACCGGTTCAGCCCTGAGGAGTTGGGCGTGCTGAGGAACGCCTCCGACGAGCTGCGGAACGAGCTCGGCGGCATCATGGCTCGCCTCGACAGCCAGCAGCAGGAGATCGAGGAACTGCGCGCCACCCAGGCCGCCCTTGAGTCCATGGTGATGGCGTTCGAGGGCTACGACGTGGGCGCCGACATGCAGGCTTTCAACGACCGACTCGCGGCGATAGAGAGCGCGGTCGACAGCGTGCGCGCGCAGCTCGACACCATGCCTCTCGCACCCGATGCCCCGCAGGCCCCCGCCGACACTAGCGGCATGAGCGACTTAGACGCCCGCCTCGGCGCAGTTGAGAGCGACCGCGCCCGCCTAGAAGGCGAGTTGAGCTCGCTCCGTAACGAACAGCAGAGCCTGGAAGCCCGCGTGGCCGCTCTGGAAGCGCAGGCCGGTCAGGCGCAGCCGCTGCCCACTACCGATGACGACACCGCCGTGGTGACCGTTCCCCAGGACAACGCCACGATCTCCATGGTGAACGAACTGCGTAACCGCGTCGATCAGCTCGAGAACCGGCTCCAAACCGCCGAGGACGGGCTGGCCACGGCGCGCGACGAGATCGCCGCCAACTCGGCTCGCATCACGCGCATCGAACGCGCCGTGCTGCCCGACCGCGCCGCCTTCTACGTGAACGTGGCCGTCTTCGGCACGGACCCGAACTTCGACCTCTTCGCCAAGGCTACCGTCGGTCACGACAGCCTCTTCGGCAACGTGGGCGTGCGCGCTAGCTTCGAGTACTCGCTCGGCGCCATGCCGCACAACGTGTCGGGGGCGCTCACGTACCGCATGAGCTCCGGCGGCACCGACGGCTACTTCGGCCTGGGCGGCGGCGTAACGATAGACGACCCCATGGCTCCGTTCGGCGAGATCCTCGCCGGCATGAACTTCCGCATGACCCGCTTGCTGGGCATGTACATCGAGGGCCGTTACCGTCCGTTCTTCGACGGCACCACCCCCGCCTCCGCGGGCTTCGGCGCCGGCATTAGCCTCAGGTTCTGAGGACAACCCGACCTCTCAAAGAGGGGACCTGAAAGACCATCAGCGGCGCCCCCACCAGCAGTCAGGGTGGGGGCGCCAGTCGTAGCGCGTCGTGCTGCTTTACGCTGCCGGCAGCCATCATGCCAAGTCGCGCCTGCGGAAGCTCAGGAACGCTGCCAGCGAAGCCGCGGCCGTCCACGCCAGTAGCACCGCCACAGCCACGCCGGGGCTGGTGGCCGCCGTCATGGCCAGCGCCGTCTGCTGACCGGCGGGCACGAACGCTGCGGCCAGCGACGTGGTGGCGCCAACCGGTAAGTAACCTTGCAAGGCGCCCAGGAACGGCACCACGGGCGCCAGCATGCCGACGAGCAAGGACTCCACGCCTAACACCCACAAGGCTGCCAGCACCGCGGCTATGACCGTGCGCCGCGTGAGGGTCCCGAGCGCGAAGCCCACCGCTATGAAGGCCGCAGCCACCAGCCACGCCGCGCCCAGCGTCGTGGCCAGCGCCGGAAGCGGCGGGAACGCCACCGCGTTCCCCGAAACCAGTGCCACACCCAAGCTGCTGATCACGCTAGCCAGCATGGTCGCCACGGCCGCAGCCAAGGCGACTAGCAGCAGCGCCGTCAGCCGCGCCGCCATGAAGGCGTCACGACTGGTGAACCTCGCCACGACCGTGCGAACCGTGCCACTCCCGTAGTCCAACGCACCGAGGATGGCGCCCAGGATGGCGAACTGCGGCGCTCCGTAGAGGGGCAGCGAGGTCAACGCGTGGTACGTGGTGCCCTGCGGCAACATGGAACGCACGAAATTGGCCTGCTGCTCGGGTGTGAACCAGGCGCTGCCCACGGTGGTGAGGTAACCCACGAGGTAGGCGAACAGCACGATGCAGGCCGCCCAGATACCGAGCGCTACCCAGACAACGGGGCGCAGGCGCAGGAGCGTGAGCTCGCCCCGGACGGCCGTAAGGAACGTGGGCGCGCCCGCACGCACGGGGACCGAACCGCCGCTGCCAAATGACCGGCGGCTCTCGGCGCCGTGCGCCTCAGCGTGGGCAGGAGCGGCTGATGGGCCGCGTTTCACACTGACACCCCTTCCGCACGCGGTCCTGGCGGCGCTTTAGCCGGCTGGCCGAGCAGGTCGAGGAAGGCGTCCTCGAGCGAATCGTGGACCTCCACCAAGGCGTCGACCTCAACGCCCGCGCCCACCAGCGCGCTGTTGATCACGTGCGGCCTGAGCGAACCGGTGAGCTGCACCCGCAGCTTCGTGCCCGCTATTAGGCCGCCGGCTGGGGTCCGCCTGGTCGCCTTGGCTCCGGCTGCATGGACCGCCTCGAGGCCTAAGCCGCGGATGACGGCCAGTGCCGTTTCTGGGTCGTTGACTTCGAGCTCTATCCGGCGCTCCGCCTGTAGTCGCCGCCGCAGCTCGTTCACGCTGCCTTCGGCGATGAGTTTGCCTTGCGACAGGACGCCCACGCGGTCGGCTACCTGTTCGACCTCGCTGAGGAGGTGGCTAGACAGCAGCACGGCGCGGCCGGCGGCGCGCAGCTCCCTCACCACGGTGCGCATGCCCACTATGGATTCGGGGTCGAGGCCGTTGGTGGGTTCGTCAAGGACGACCACTTCGGGGTCGCCGATGAGCGCCGCCGCCACTCCAAGCCGCTGCTTCATGCCGAGCGAGTACTGCCGGTAGCGGCGCCGCCGGTCCTTGGCGCCGAGCCCTACCTGGTCGAGGGAGCGGTCCGCCGCGGTGCGCTCCACGCCCCAGTAGTCGCACAGCAGCCTCAGGTTGGCGCGCCCAGTCATGGCCTGGTAGAAGGCGGGCGCCTCGATCAACGATCCGGCCGTGACACCCCCTGCGGTCGGGGTGGCAGCGGCGCGACCGCCGGCGCCCGCTCCGCCGATCCGGTAGGCGCCGGCGGTGGGCGCCACCAGCCCCGTGAGGATCCGCATCAACGTCGTCTTGCCCGCGCCGTTCGAGCCGACTAGGCCGTAAACCTCGCCGGCGGCGACTCGCAAGCTGACGCCGTCCACGGCGCGCACGTCGCCGTACTCCTTGGTGAGGGCCGAGGCTTCGACCAAGTAATGCGTGCTCTGCTGTTCGCCTGGGCGGTTGGTTGCCTGGCGGTTGGTTGCCTGGCGGTTGGTTCCTAGTTGGTTGGTTCCTTGCCGCTGGTTCACGGGCTCCTCCGTTCGGGGCTACCGGGTTGGCCGATGGTTGACTTTGTAGCACAAAGTGCTCGTCATAGCAAAGTGGTGTGTGGTACAAAGGTGAGGTGAGCGAGCAACACGACGACACGGAACGCGACCCCGCCGAGATCCTGCGCGCCATCGACGTGGAGCGTCTGCACGCGCAGAGCGCGCTTAGTCCGAACGCTGGCCTGCTTTACGCCATCTGGGGTGTCGCTTGGGCCATCGGCTTCCTGGCGTTCTACTTCACTTTCGTCCCGCAGACTGATCCGTCGCTGCCGTTCATCGCCGGTGCGGCCATCGGCGGGGCGGCGCTGGTGGCGGCCATAGTTTTGTCGGCCACGCACTCCGTCCGACGGGGCGCAGGCTCGCGCGGGCCCTCCGTAGTTCAGGGCGCCATCTACGGCAACATCTTCCCCATCGCCTTCGCCCTCATGGGCTTCCTCGGGTGGCGACTAACCAGCGCGGGCGTATCCACGATCGACATGCTCTCGTACTGGGTAGCGGCGCCTTGCTTGATAGTCGGCATCCTCTTCTTGGCAGGCGCAGCAATGTGGAACGACAGATCCCAACTGATCTTCGGTATCTGGACGATGGTAATCGGCATCATCTCAGTTGCCCTGCCACCCCCACACAACCTGCTGGCCGGCGTGGGCGGCGGCCTCGGCTTCCTAGCCCTGGCGGTCATCCAATCCGCGCGCCC
>JBBAFX010000031.1:0-14115 GCA_041655195.1 Trueperaceae bacterium | reverse complement strand
CCGCAAGTACGACCCGGAGGCGTCGTTCTTCACGGTCGGCTCAGGCATGCAGTTCGAGGCGCTCACGAGCGCTGACCTCGAGATCCTGGAGCAGCTCGACGGCGTGGTCAGCGTGGAGCCCGTGCGGGTCGTGGCTCCGGACTACGTGGCGCACGGCGACGGCGAGAAGTACGAGATCATGGTCTCCCCCGCCCCCAGCGGCATACAGCTCGACTTGGCGGCCGGTCGCAACGTCTCGGCGGAGGGCACCGTGCAGGTGGCCGGCTTCGCTGAGCCGTTAGGCGAGATCATCATGCCCGTCAGTTACGTGGAGCCCCTGGGCTTCGCTTCCCCCGAAGCGGCCGTGGGGGCCGTGCTGACGATCGCGCTTTCCGACCCGTTCGGCAACCAGCACGAGGTGAACGCTTACGTGGCGGGCGTCATGCGGCGCAGCCTGTTCGGGGAGGCGTTCGTGGCTTCCGCGGCGCTGCGCGAGGAGATGTTCGCGGCGCACACTCGCGGCCTGCCACCGTTCGTAGCCAACGTGTTCCAGAGCGCCACCATGCAACTAACGCCGGGCAGCACCCCCGAGGAGAAGGCGGCCATCAAGGCGCAGCTGGCCGAGCACGACCTAGCTGGTATCACCCTCGAGGACCAGCTGGGCGCTATTAACTCCGTCATCACGGGCCTGGTGTGGGTGCTGAACGGCTTCGCCATAATCGCGCTCATAGCTGCCGGCTTCGGGATCATCAACACGCTGCTAATGTCCGTGCAGGAGCGCACGCGCGAGATAGGCCTCATGAAGGCCATGGGCATGGGCGCCAGCCGCATCTTCGCGCTCTTCTCCGCCGAGGCCGTGTTCATCGGCTTCCTAGGCAGCGCCCTGGGCGCGGTGCTGGGCATCGTCACAGGCACGATCATCTCCGACGTGCTGGCGGCAGGCATCCTGAAGGATCTGGAGGGCCTGCGGGTCCTCGCCTTCGACCCGCTGCAGGTGCTGCTCGTTGTGGTGGTGGTGATGGTGCTGGCGTTCGTGGCGGGCACGCTGCCGGCCGCCAAGGCGGCGCGGCAAGACCCGATCGACGCGCTTAGGTACGAGTAACGCTCGGGCCGCTAGTAAGCGGCGGTGGGACCGAGAACCCATAGACCCAAACGAAGCCCCGGCCACGAGTTGTGGCCGGGGCTTCGCTAACTAGCTGGGGTTCGGGGCGACTAGGCGCCCGTTATCAGTTCGGAGCCGTGATGTAAAAGGTCTTCGTGACCTCGAAGGCACCGTAAGCGTTGGTGCCGTGGAAGGTGAACTCACCCCACCACGTAGCGTTACCAAGCGTGGCGTTGGAGTGCTCGATAGCGATCGTGTGGGGCAGGAGCTGAAGCTGAGAATCCGCAACAACGGAGGGCACGCCGTAGTCCTGCCGGGCGCCAGCCGAGAGCATGGTGCAACCGCTCACGGGGTCGGGTTCCGAGCAGGTGAAGCCGGCGGGGACGACGATGCTGAGGCTGTTAGGCTCCGAGATCCACATCTCGGCGATAACGCCGTTGCTAGCGAAGAACGCGGCCTCGACACCGTGGATGATGGCCTGCGGCTCGCCCGGGGCGTTACGGAACACAAGGTTCCTGGTCTCGACAGTGATGTTGCCCCCGGAGACCTCGTAACCCAAGTTGCCAACCGGATCCAACCGCACGGACATGCCGCCGTTCGCCGGGCTGGAGCAGGCGGCGAGAAGCGCGACCAGGACCGTCGCTGCAACCACCTGCAAAGATAGACGCTTCATCCAGGCTCCTCCTTCATGAATCACGCAGAATGATAGAACGCGCGTGCCCCTCGCGCTCGTAAGAAACTACTCAGGTGTGAACACCGTAACCTACGAAGACCATGGCCAAGCGGGGTTACCTTGTGAGGGTACCGCCGGGCGCCCGTACCGTGGTTACGGCACTGGGCCCAGCGAGGAAGGAGCAGCCGCCATGTCTGCACAAGACTTGAAGAACCGTCTCACGCCGCTCGCGTGGCACGTAACGCAGGAGGCCGGCACCGAGAGGCCGTTCACCGGCGAGTTCTGGGACCATTTCGCGGACGGCCGTTACGACTGCGTGGTCTGCGGCGCCGCGCTGTTCGTGTCGGACGACAAGTTCCACTCCGACTGCGGCTGGCCGAGCTTCTCCGAGGTGGCCGCTCAGGAGCGTATAACCACGCACGAGGACCTGACGCACGGCATGCGCCGCACGGAGGTGCGCTGCGCTAGCTGCGGCGCTCACCTAGGCCACGTGTTCCCGGACGGCCCCGGCCCCAAAGGCCTCCGTTACTGCATCAACTCGGCGGCGCTGACGTTCAACGATTGACCCGCTAGAGCGCCAGGTTGTCGCGCGGGCAGGCCGCCTCAGGTCCGCGGCGTGCGACTTCTGCACCTAGGTTCACATGTGGCAGGTGCTACGTTTCAGGTGCTTCCGAGGGGCTCCGGCTCCCACGGCTCCCGCGGCTTTCCCTGGGAGCAGAGGGGAATACGGACTCCGACGCCACAGACCGGCCGCCGAACGGACGTCGGCCAGCTGTCGGGGGAAGCAGAAGGAGCTTGAGCATGAGCATTCTGCTATGGATCGTCCTCGGTGCTCTCGCCGGATGGATCGCTGGCGCCATCATGGGCACGAGCAAGGGCCTGGTCACCAACATCCTGGTGGGGATTGTCGGCGCCTTCCTGGGAGGCTGGCTCTTCCAGCAGTTCGGTAGCGCCGGCGTGACCGGCTTCAACGTCTACAGCCTCCTGGTAGCCGTGGTGGGAGCCATCGTGCTGCTGGTCATCGTCAGAGCGTTCCGAAGGGCATAGCACCACAGATCGCATATAAGGGAGGGCCGGCGCAGCCGTAACGCCTGCAATGGCTGGTGCGCCACGCCCACCGGGTCATTGCCCACGCACGCTCCCAGGCATTCCGTTACACTCCGCTAAGTGACGAACCCCGCCGACATCCTGCGCCGGAACCGCCGCTGGGCAGCGCAGATGCTCGAGGGAGACCCCGACTACTTCCGGCGCCTGGTAGGTCAACAGGCGCCGCGACTGTTTTGGATCGGCTGCTCCGACTCCCGCGTGCCCGCCAACGTCATCTCAGGCCTCGAACCGGGCGAAGTGTTCGTGCACCGCAACATCGCCAACGTGGTGCCGCACACCGACCTGAACGTGCTGAGCGTTCTGGAGTTCGCGGTGAACGTGCTCAAGGTGGAGCACGTCATCGTGTGCGGACATTACCGCTGCGGGGGCGTGGCTGCCGCCCTTGACGGGCAACGGCATGGGCTCATCGACAACTGGTTGCGCCACATCAAAGACGTGGCCGTGAGGCACGCGGAAGTGCTCGAGGCACTGCCCGCCGAGCAGCGCGCGCCGCGCCTCGCGGAACTGAACGCCATCGAGCAGGCGCACAACGTGTGCTACACGAACGTGGTGCAAGAAGCGTGGGCCGCCGGGCAGCCCCTCACGGTGCGGGCGTGGATCTACGACGTGGAGGACGGCCTGCTGCGCGACCTGCGCTTCGCGGTGAACGGCCCGCAGGACCTGGCGCCCGCCTACCGCATATCGCTCGGGGCCGAGACGGCTTAGGCTCGAGCCGACCCCGGCTAGGCACGCCTTACAACGCTCGACCGCGGCCGCTAAACCGACCGGAGCCAGTTCCTCCTAGTCGAGAGGTTTCAGCCCGGCTTCGATCTGGGCGCGGTACGGCTCGAGGAACGGCGGCAGCACCGTCTTCTCGCCTAAGGTAGCGGGGTCCTCGTCCACCGCGAAGCCCGGGCCGTCCGTGGCGATCTCGAACAGCACACCCCCCGGCTCCCGGAAGTAGATGCTCCGGAACCAGAACCTGTCGACCCAGCCGCTGTTGGGTATGCGCAGCTCCGTGAGGAGGTCCAGCCAGCGGCGGTGCTCGGCCTCCGAGGCCGACCTGAACGCCACGTGGTGCACGCCGCCGGCGCCCGGGTGCGCCACGGGCAGGTCGGGCCGCACGGCCACGTGCAGCTCGGCTTGGGGCCCGGGACCGCCCATGTCGTAAACGTGCACCTCGTGACCTGGACCCTCCGGGTCCGGGTAGGCCCGGACCCGCCGCATGCTGGTGACGCCCCTCAGCACCACGTCGGTCTGTTCCAGCGTCGGGACCGTCATGGTGATCGGGCCCAGGCCCCGCAACTGGAACTCGGCAGGGACCGGGCTCTGCTCCCAGGGCACGGGCTCGTCGCCCTTACCGCCGTCGTCAACCAGTGCCAGCCGCTGACCCTCGAAGTCCTCGAAGCGCAGTTGTGAACGACCGTCCACGGCCTCGATCTCACCATGGGTGACGCCCAGATCGCTGAGGCGTCCCCGCCAGTACTCCAAGGCGTTATCTCCGGCCACCCGGAACCCGGTGCGGGTGACGGTGCGGTTGCCGCGCCGTTCGCGGGGCACGCTCCAGTCGAAGAAGGTTATGTCTGTGCCTGGACTGCCCACCTTGTCGGCGTAGAAGAGGTGGTAGGCGCTGGTGTCGTCCTGGTTAACGGAGCGCTTCACCAAGCGCAGACCCAGCGTCTCCGTGTAGAAGCGCTTGTTCTCACGGATCTGCGAGGAGACGGCGGTTAGGTGGTGAAAGCCGCGGAAGGTGAGCGTCTCCTCGCTGGTTCCGCCCGGTTCCGGGTTGCCTGCCTGATCGCTTCCGGTCATCTCGTGGTCCTTCCCCGCGGCGTGCGCGCAACGTACGAGGCCTTCGGTCACTTGACTCTAAACCCGCCGTGGGGCGAGAGTCGTGCATGGCCTTCGACCTGCCGCGGCCCCGGCCGCAACGCACGACCCTGGAGGGTCGTTACACCCGCCTAGAGGCGATCGACCGGGAGCGTCACTTCCATACGCTGCTGGCGGCCAGTACGGCGCCGGGCGCGGACGAACGTTTCCGGTACCTGTTCGACGAGCCACCCACCGAGGCCCTGCTGGAGGAGTGGTTCAACCGCATGGCCGAACTCGACGACCCGCTCTTCTACGCCGTGGTCGACCGCGCCTCGGGCCGCTGCGAGGGGCGGCAGGCGCTCATGCGCACCGTGCCCGAGCACGGGGTGACCGAGTTGGGAAGCATCTTCTGGGGCGCAAGCATGGCCCGTACCCGAGTGGCTACCGAGGCGCTGTACCTGATGGCGGCTTACGTGTTCGACGAGCTGGGCTACCGCCGCTTCGAGTGGAAGTGCGACGCCCTCAACGAGCCGAGCCGGCGCGCGGCCCTGCGGTTCGGCTTCCGGTTCGAGGGCGTCTTCAGGCAACACATGGTGGTGAAAGGCAAGAACCGCGACACTGCCTGGTACGCGCTGCTGGACCACGAGTGGGCCGTGCTGAAGCACGCGTACGAACGGTGGCTGCGGCCCGAGAACTTCAGCGCCGATGGGCAGCAGCGGGAGCGCCTAAGCGACCTGGTGCGCGAGGTTGAGGTTTAGGTGGAGACTAGGGAGACTTAGTCCTTAAACGAAAAAGCGCGCCTTCTGGCGCGTTCGATATCTTCAATATAGCGCCGTATGCGCTATCCGTCAAGTCCATGCAGCTAGATCACGTCTTCGCCCAGGAAAACGCGTCTGGCGGCCTCGTCACTTGCGCCGGCGGGGCCGGCACCGACCACGTCGGGCACTCGCCACGGCTCGGCTGCGTGCAGAGGGTAGAGCTTCTCGCGCAGCGCGTCGGCTGCCGGGCCGGGGGTGCGGTAGAAGTCTGTGAGCCAGTCGACTTGCCGGCGCAACGACCCGTAGGCGGCCGCGAAGGCGTGCGCGTAACGGTGGCCGGCAGCGTCCACCGCCGCGGGGTCGAACGCACCGGACCCTAAGAGCTCGTCGGCGAGCAGTTGCGCGGAGAGGACCGTGAGCGCCATGCCACTGCCGAAGCTCGGGTCGCTGGTGGCAGCGGCGTCGCCGATCAGGGCCACGCCGCGAGCGTACGGGTGAGGCACGAAGCTGTCCGCGCCGTCGAACGCAGCCAGCGGCCCGGCCTGCACAGCGGTCCCGAACGCACCGGGCGCCACGCCCGCACGCTCAGCCAGCGCCAGGAACGTCGCCAGATCGGCTCCCACGGCGGGCTGACGGCCACTGGCAAGGTGGTAGCCGGCGTACACGCGGGTACGCCGCTCGTCCACGGGGAGAAGCATGGCCAGCAGCCCCTGGGGCGGGTTGAAGTAGAGCTGGTTCGTGTCGGCAGGCAGGTCGGTGTGCTCCACTTCCACCCCGGTGAGGAGGGTGCCGGCGAAGACGAGCCGCGGTGGGTCCTGGCGGCGTTCCAAACCCGCCCACTCACCCACTGCCGACCCGCGCCCGTCCGCCCCGACCACCAGCGGCGCGGCGGCGTAACGCGTGACTCCCGCCAGACCGTACTCAACGCGCAGGCCCGCTGGCGTGCGCTCCAGCCCCACGGCTCGCGCACCGCGCAGGACCTCAGCCCCTGTCGTCACAGCGGCGCTCAGCAGGGTCTCCTGCAACTCAGGATGGAAGAAGGCGAGGGCGCTCTCCCCCACCTCGTCGACCAGCGTGCGCGGTGGCGGCGGCGGGAAGCTCGCGAAGCGGGTGCGCCAGAAAGGCAGGCGCCGTGCGGCGGCGGCCAGCATGGCTTCCAGCAGCCCTAAGCGCGAGGCCGCCGCGACGCCCCAGGGATACATCACGTCGCCACGCACCCGGTCGCGGAAGGCGCGCGTGCGCTCCAGCACCAGCACTCTCGCGCCAGCCCGCGCCAGCGCGTAGGCGAGCGCGGCGCCGCCCGTGCCGCCACCGATGATCGCAACCTCGTAGGAGTCGCTCATGAGTCCCGCCCGCCACCGCACTCACTCAAAGCGGCCTGAAGGTCCGCTTGGCCACATCACACACGCGGGGGCACCGGAACGCTACCATCGTGCCCATGCCTAACGAGCGGAACCACTCGCATGGAGCCAACGCGGCCGGCGCGGTCTCGGCCGGATGGTTCGCCGGTGTGGCGGCGCTGTTCGCCCGCACCGTGAATCAGACGGACGCTCACGCGGCGACAGCGCGCGTTGCAGCCGAGCGCAGGGCCGAACCCGGCCTGACGCAGGAGAAGCACGTGAAGCGCATCATCGCGCGCGCCAGTCGCCAGACGGCTGCCATCGGCGCGGCCACGGCCGGCGCGGCGGCGCTGCCCGGGGTCGGCACCATCACGGCGCTCACCGTGGGTGTGGCGGCCGACATGGCGGCCAGCGTGCGGGTGCAGACCGCCATGGTGTTCGAGATAGCCGCCGTGCGCGGCCTGCGCCTGAGTGACGAGGAACTGCGGCGCGCCACCATGGTGGCGGCGGGCTTCGCTACCGCGGGCGCCGCCCTCTCCAACCACCTGACGGCGTACTCGTACCGCGCTGCGGAGGGCGCCGCACTGAAGCTGGCCTCCAGGTCCGCCAGCCGCCTGGCGTTACGCGCCGTGCCGTTCGTGGGCGTGCTGGCCGCGTCGGGTGGAAACCTCATCAGCACGCAGCTGATAGGCAGGCGCGCGGACGCCTACTTCCGTCACTTGGCGGCCGCTGCGGTGGAGTCTGGCTTCGGCAGACGCGCCACCACCCATAGCAGCGGAGCGCTGAGCGCGGCGCCTATCAACCCCATCACCATGTAACCGGACTGCGCCATGATCACGCCGCCCGCCAGGGTCGCGAACGCGGCTGCGCCCCCGACCAGCAGGTCGTTGAAGCCCTGCATGCGTCCCTTCTCGGCGGGTGTAAGCGAGTCGGCCAGCAGCGCCGAGCCCGCCACGTAACAGAAGTTCCAACCGATGCCGAGCAGGAAGAGCGCCACCGCCACCGGGAAGAGTTCGGGCGAGAGCGGCGCCATGAGGCACGACGCCACCAGGATGGCCGCGCCTATTCCCAGCACGGGGCGCCTGCCCCACTTGTCCGTCATCCAGCCGGTGAAGGTGGAGAAGGCGTACATGCCGAAGGTGTGGCTGCTGAAGACGAGCGCTATGTTCGAGAGGGGGTGCTCGAGATGGTGCATGTGCAGAGAGGTCATCTGCATGAGGCCCACCATGACCATATGCGCTATGACCACGCTGCCCATGGCCGTGCGCACGCTGCTATCGGCGAGGAGCTGCTTCAGGTTCCGCGCGGGCGCCTCGGCCGCCACACCGCGCTCCTCGAGCGCTATGGCGTCGCCGATCTCGCGCGGCTCTGGGCGTAAAGAGATGAACAGCAGCACGGCCGTAAGCAGGTAACCGACGCCGGTGGCCAGGTAGGGGCCGGCGATCTCGCTCCAGCCGAGCGAGATCGCGAGGTTGCCGGTTGGCGCCACCAGCGCCGGTCCCAGCACGCTGCCCACAGTGCCGCCCAGCACCACCATGGCTATGGCGCGCGCCCGCCTGGCCCTGGGGTTCACCTCGGCCGCCACGAAGCGCCCTAGTTGCACGGCGGAGTTGCCCGAGCCGGTGATGAAGAGCGCCAGCAATACCAGCAGGAAGTTGCCGCTGGCCACGCCCCAGAGGGAGAGGCCAGCGCCCACGGCGCCGGTTACGAGCGCTGCGCTGAGGGCGTTGCGGCGCCCCATGAAGTCGGATAAGCGGCTCCAGAAGAGCGAGCCGACCGCCACGCCCACCTGCACGACGGCGGCGGGCAGACCCGCTAGGGAGGTCATGCCCGACAACTCAGCACCGACTATGGCCGCTACGGTGGCGGCAGCTATGGAGCCGGCGGAGCCGAGGCTCTGGCTTACGAAGAGGGCGGCGGTTATGCGCCGGGCATGCCGGGCGCGTTCGGGCAGCATCCGCATAGCCTACCGCCGTGCGCGCGCTACTGGCCTAACCCCGGGCGGGCTGCGGGAACCCGGTCACGCTCTTGGGGCGGTTCAGGTCAGGTGCGTCCGATCCTCACCCGCCACACGGTGGGCCCCATCTCGATCTCGTCCCACGTGAACTCGCCGGGGTGCTCGGCCGCGAACTGGTAGTAGAGCGGCTTGGGGTCGTGATCGTTCACGAGTACGTAGCCAGCCCCGGGCCCGAGGGCGTTCCACTCCACGAAGATCGTCTCGTGACGCTGCGCGGGCGGCATGTGCCTCACGTCCAGGTCCTTGTCCTCGGTGGCTGGGGCGCTGCGCTGCTTGGGTGTCCTGGTCAGGTAGTGAAGGGTGCCGTTGTAACGCTCGCCCTCCTTTGGCCAGGTGTGGCGCAGGAGCGTCCAGGCGCGGGCGGCCAGGTCGCAGGCGGCGTCCTTCTGGCCGGCGTCGCCGAGCTTACGCAGGCTCTCGTCCATGAGGCGACTCAGTGTGGCGAGCGCCTCCTGCGGGTCGGTGACGATGGGGCCGGTGGCGGGTATCTGGGTAGGGTCCTGGGCCGCGGTCGTACTCTTGGTGGCGTGGGCCCCTCCCTTGCTCGTGTCGGTCATACCGTCAACCGTACGGCGCCGGTAAGGGCCGGGCCATGACCTGAGCCAAGGCCGCCCGAGGCGCCCGTGAACCTCAGAACCCGACGGCGAAGGTGTCGCAGGCGTTCGGGTCGCCCGTGTCGAAGCCGGTCCGGAACCACTGCTGGCGCTGGGAGGCGCTGCCGTGTGTGAACGTCTCCTGGTTGGGTATGCGGCCGGTGCGTTGAGCCAGCGTGTCGTCGCCCACGGCGGCGGCGGCGCGCAGCCCCTCCTCAAGGTCGCCTCGCTCCATGACACCCGTGCGGCTGGCGTGCGCGGCCCACACGCCGGCGTAGCAGTCCGCCATGAGCTCGGTGGCCACCGATGCCTGGCTGGCGCGGCCCGGCTGCGTCTGCTGGATGCGTTGCGACTCGGCCAGTACCCCCAGCACGTTCTGGACGTGGTGACCGACCTCGTGGGCTAATACGTACGCCTGTGCGAAGTCGCCGGGTGCGCCGTAGCGGGCGTGCAGCTCGTCGTAGAAGCTGAGGTCCAGGTAAACGCGTTGGTCGGTGGGGCAGTAGAACGGCCCCGCGGCCGAGGGCGCCACGCCGCAGCCGGACTGCACCGCGTCGCGGTAGAGCACGAGGCGCGCTTCCGGGTACTGGATGCTGGAGCGCTGGAACGTGTCCTGCCAGAAGCCCTGCACGTCGTCCAGCACGAACGACACGAAGCGGACCTGCTCCTCCTCGGCGTCCAGCGACTGCTGGGTGGCGGGCGGGGCGATGGTCGTGGTGCCAGTGCCGGCGCCGCTGCCCAGGCCGAGGAGCGAGAAGATGTCGACGCCGGTGACAGCGCTTATGACCAGCACCAGGATTATGCCGCCGATGCCGAGGGGTATGGCGCCGCCGCCCACGGCCCGGCCGGGTCCGGCACTCGCACGCCGGTCCTCCAAGTTCTTGCTCCTACCGCGGTCTTCCCATTTCATAGTCGTCCCCTAGGGCGCGGGCCTCATGACCCGCCGCTGCACCAATGCTACCCGTGGGCGCGCGGCCAACGGGTACGAGTAGCTGCTCAGGGTTAGCATCCTGACGATGAGTATGACCAACGACGATCAGGAACCACGCTTCGTGCCGCTGACCGGCACCATGAACACCCGCGACCTCGGCGGGCTGCCGCTAGCCGGCGGCGGCCGCACGCGCTCCGGCGTCTTCTACCGCTCCGACGTGCCCATGGGCTTCAAGGACGAGGACTTCGCCGAGCTGGAGAGACGCGGCCTCACCACCGTCATAGACCTGCGGCAACCCAACGAGCTCGAGCGCGACCCGTCTTGCCTGCACGGGCGTGACGGCCTGGACTGGCACAACGTGGAGGTGTGGGGGCACATAGCCAAGGACGACGGGCCCGCCGACGAGTACGACATCGTGGCGTTCTACCGCGCGGCCCTGGATCACGCCGGTCCTGCGTTCGTGCGCGCGGTGGAGCTGCTCGCCAACAGCGAAGGCGCGGCGCTCTTCCACTGCACCGCCGGCAAGGACCGCACCGGCCTGCTGGCGCTTCTAGTGCTGGAGGTGGCGGGCGTGCCCACCGAGACCATCATCAGCGACTTCGCCCTGACCCATGACCGCATCGAACCGTTACGCCAGCGCCTGCTGGACGACGCGGAGAGCAAGGGTGTGAGCCGCGAGCAGTTCAGCCGCCTGCTGGGCGCCACGCCCGACCTGATCGCGCCGGCAATAGAGCATCTGCACGCCACTTACGGCGGCGCCGAGGCGTACCTGAGGCGTCACGGCGCGTCGGACGAGACGCTAGAGAAGCTCCGCGCCAAGCTGACGGACTGAGGAACTGACAGTCTGACCGCCTGACCGCTCCGGCGCCCCACTGGCTTGGCGCCTGAGCGGCTTGCCAGGGTTCTTAATCGTTCCGTTAGGCCCGTATCGACAGATATGGAACGAACGTTCCATAACGTGCTAACTTCGGTGTGATGGCGAGGCCCAAGGAGTTCGACGAGCAGGAGGTGGTGGCCAAAGCGGTGGAGCTGTTCCAGCGCAAGGGTTACGACGCTACCTCCGTGCGTGACCTCCTGGAGGCCACCGGCCTGTCGAGCAGCAGCCTCTACGCCGCCTTCGGTGGCAAAGAGCAGCTCTTCCTGCGCGCCCTCAAGGCCCACGCGGTGATCGAACGACAGACGCTCCTCGAACAGCTCACCGCCTCCGGCGGCATGCGCAGCAACGTCCGCGCCGTGTTCGAAGGCCTCATCCACCTCCTGATGGAACCAGATAACAACTCGTCCCTCACGCTGCGGGCTGCGGTGGAGCTGGCCGCCGGCATGCCGCCCGTTTTCGAACTTCTCTCCGAGTACATCCAGGAGCTGACCGCCATGTTCGCCACACTTCTCGAAGACGCTGCGGCCCGGGGCGAGATGAAGCTGAGCTTCCCCGCCGCCGACGTAGCCCACTACCTCCTCTTCAACGCCTACAACTTAGGCATGGTCGCCCGCGTCGGCCGCTCCGAGGAGCAGCTCCGGCGCTACGCCGACATCGCCGTGTCGGTGCTCGGCGAACCCGAGCAAGAGGTGGCGGCATGAAGGCCATCAGCCGCTTCACCGTCCGCTACCCCTGGCTAGTCATAGGGGCGTTCCTGGTCATCACCGTGGGGCTCGGCTTCGGCGCCACCAAGCTCGAGCTCGATGCGTCCGTGCTGGCCATGCTGCCGGACGGCGCCGAGGAGACCCTGCTGGCCGAGCGCATAGGCGAGGTGTTCGGCGTGGACGCCGTGATGGTGGCCATGGTCGAAGGCGACGTCTACACGCCGGAAGGCATAGCGGCGCTGGCGCAACTAACTAGCGCCGTGCAGCGCGCGCCCGGCGTCACCGGGGTCACCAGCGCCGGCAACGCCCAGCGCATGGAGGACGACGACGGTTTCCTGATCATCGAGGACCTCTTCGCGCCCCAGCCGACGGTGGAGGACATCGCGGTGGCGCGCGACTACCTCGAGACCTCCCCCATGTACCGCGGCGGCTTGCTCATAGCAGAGGACGGCAGTAGCGCCAACGTGGTCATCCAGGTCGACGCGGCCATCGACTCGCAGATCGTCATAGACGGCATCCGCGGCGCCCTGCAGCAGAACTGGGAGGACCGGGGGCTGGGCTCAACGCACCTGGTCGGTGGCCCGCTGCTCGACGGCGAACTGCGCAACACCCTCGCACGCGAGATGCCCCTGCTGGGCGGCGTGGCGGCGCTCCTCATCCTCGTCATGCTCTTCCTGAACTTCCGCACGGTGCGCGGCGCCATCCTGCCGCTCATGTCGGTAGTCGTGGGCCTAGTCTGGTCCCTCGGGCTCATGGGCTGGCTCGGCGGCAAGCTGAGTACCCTCAGCATGATCGCTCCCGTCGCCATCCTGGCGGTCGGCAGCTCCTTCTCGCTGCACCTGCTGGGCCGCTTCTACCAGGAGCTCGCGCACGGCGCCAGCAAGGAGAGCGCCATCCAGAAGGCGTTCACCGAGACCGGCCTTGGGGTGCTCATCTCGGGCCTCGCCATCTCGGCGGCCCTCACCACCTTCGTGCTCTCGGGCATGCCCACCGTGCGCACCCTCGGGCTGCTCACGGCCGGTGGCGTTCTGGCCACGCTCATCTCGGCCATGCTGCTGCTGCCCGCGGTGCTGGAACTGCTGCGCGTGCCCAAGCGCGTCATAGACCCAGAAGCACCCGGCGCCATCGGCGGCTTCCTAAGGTGGGTGGCCGACCTGGTCATCCGGCGCCGCACGGCCATCCTCGTCGTGAGCGGCTTGCTGCTGGTGGCGGCCATCATCGGCGCCACGCGCATAGTGCCCAACACCGCTGTCATCGACTACTTCGCAGCCGACTCGCCCATGCGCCAGGACTACACCAAGGTCGAGGAGGCGTTCGGCGCCTCCAGCCAGATCCAGGTGCTGGTGGAGGGCGACCTGGCCGACCCCGCCACGCTGCAAGCCATGCTCGACTTCCAGGACGAGGTGGCCCAGATAGAGGGCATGGGCCCCGCCACCTCCATAGCCACCATCCTGCGCGCCATCCACTGGACGCTCACGGGCGAGGAGGCGCTGCCCGCCACCCGTGAGGCCGTGGCGCAGGAGCTGCTCATCTACCAGCTGTCGGGCGACCCCAGCACCATCAGCTCGTACATGACGCTCGACTCCTCCATGGGCCTAATCGACCTGGCCACCACCTCGCCCTCCACCGCCGAGCTGCGCCGCATGCAGAACGCTGTGGAGGCCGCCGCCGACCTGCACCTGGCGCCCTACGCGGAGGTCAGCTACACGGGCACCTCGCTCATCCAGCTGGCGGTGGAGGACTCGCTGCTGCACGACTTCATAATCAGCCTGTCGCTGGCCATCCTCCTGGTCATCATCATCGACAGCTTCGTGCGCTCCGTGCGCGCCGCCGTGGTCACCATCCTGGCGCTGCTGCTCACCATCGCGCTGCAGTACGGCGTGCTCGGCCTGCTCGGCATCCCCCTCGACCTCTCCACCATGTTGCTTGGCGCGCTGGCCATAGGCGTGGGCGACTACGCCATCCACCTAACGGTGCGCTACATGGAGGAGCGGCGACTGGGCCGACCGCCCGAGCCCGCCATGACGAACGCCATCCTCAGCTCGGGGCGCTCGATCCTCTTCACGGCCCTCACGCTCGGCGCCGGCTTCGCGTCCATGATCGTCAGCCAGTTCGTGCCGGTCAGCACCCTCGGTTCGCTCATGACCTTCACGGTGCTCTCCGTGGGCACCGCCTCGCTCACGCTGCTGCCCGCCGCCTGCCTGATCTTCCTGCGCAACCCGCCCGGCTCCAAGAACGGCTCC
>JBBAFX010000030.1:0-14172 GCA_041655195.1 Trueperaceae bacterium | reverse complement strand
GCGCGTCCAGCTCCAGAAGCACGTCCTGCAGGCGCTCTAAGTGCGACATGGCGGTGTCGAGCCGCGCCTGCGTTTGGTCGCGGCGGCCGGAGAGGCGCGCCACGCCGGCTGCTTCCGCAACGTACTCGAGCAGCTTGGCGGGGTCGGCTATGAGCACCTGGCTCACCTCGCCCTGACCGATGATGGCCAGACCGCTCCGGCCGAGCCCGCTGCCCGATAGCGCCTCCTCCACGTCCAGGAAACGAGCGGCGCGCCCGTTCAGGCGCAGGCGCGTGGTGCCCTCACGGTCGAGGCTGCGGTAGACCTTCAGGCTGCCGCTGGGGCTCTCGAGCTCGACCTCCACCTCGGCCAGACCAACGGAGCGCTTACCAGCGGCGCCGTGGAAGATCAGATCGGTCTTGTCGGCCGCGCGGTACTGCGAAGCGCGCCCGCCGCCGCTAGTCCACTTGAGCGCGTCGATGACGTTGGACTTACCCGAGCCGTTAGGGCCGATGATGGCCGTGACGCCCGGCGCGAACTCAACGGTGGTGCGGTTCCCGAAGCTCTTGAAGCCCTGCAGGGTGAGCGAGGCGAGCCTCATCAGTTGTCCGAGGGGTCGGCCGCGCCGTTCTCTTCATGGGCCCCGCCCCGGCGCGTGTCAGTGGCGCGCTCCTTGGGGGCGGGCAGTTGCCGGTTACGCAGCGAGTCGAGGTGGTCGCGCAGCTGTGTTTGCAGGTTCGAGATGCGCCCCTCCATGCTGTTCTGCAACTGATCAAGGCGTGCGCGCAAGCGGATAATCTCCTCTACCCCCGCCAGGTTCACGCCGAGTTCCTGCGTCAGGCGCCGGATCTCGCGCAGCTGCTCGATGTTGCGCTGCGAGTAGAGCCGGGTCTTACCGGCGCTGCGGCTGGGCTCGATGAGGCCCTTGCGCTCGTAGAGCCTTAGCGTCTGCGGGTGCATGTCGACCAGTTCGGCGGCCACGCTGATGACGTAGAGCGGCTGGTCGAGGTCAATCTGGGGGGAGCCGCGCTCCTCGTCGTAGCTGTCCGTGTCCGCCTGGCCGCTGTCCCCTACCGAACCTTCGACTTTGGACTTGTCGCTGCTCAACTCGTTCCGCCTCCTCCCACCAGCTTACGAAACCAGGACGAAACTAGGCGTCCGCCACCGCGGAGCCAGTCCTCCTCCAGCGTCAGCACCAGGTCGCCCGTGGTGCCGCCGCTGCGGACGCCGCCGCCCACCACCCGGATCTCGGTACCCGAGCGCGCACCGGGGGGAACCACCACCTGCACGCCCTCGAACTCTGTGGTGGTGCCGTTACGTGCCTCGAGTGGGGTGAGCACCAGCGCGGCGTGCACGTGGTTGCCGACCACCTTGGCGCGCTCTGGCAGGAGCAGCGCTAACTGCACCATGACGTCGCCAGGCGGCTGGCCCGGCCCACCCGCGCCCGCTAACCGCAACTTGGCGCTGGCGGAGGCGCCCGCGGGCACGCGCACCTCGAGCTGCTCCCCTCGGCGCACGCCGCGGCCGCCGCACTTCGGGCACACCGAGGCGCCGCCCACCTGCGCTTGCGGTGCGCTGGCCTCGAACGGGCCCGGCGAACGCGGCGCGGTCTGGCCGGTCACGCGGCCGGAGCCCTTGCAGGTCTGGCATACGCTCACGCCCGGCACGCGCACGGCCTTCACCGCGCCGTTCTTCAACTCGCCGAGGGTAAGGGGCAGTTTCACCTCGTACGTCTGGCCCGGCAGCATGCCCGCGCCCCTGAGCATGCCCGCCATGACGCCGAAGAGGGCGTCGAAAACTGCGCTGCCGGTACTCGGCATACCGCCGCGGGCGTCCCAGTCGATCTTGATGTCGGCTTCGCGGAAGATGTCCTGCCAGTTCACGTTGCTTGTGTCTGGCTGGTAGTTGGCGGGGTCCGCCGCGCCGTAACGGTCGTAGCGGGCGCGCGCGTCAGGGTCCCGCAAGGTGGCGTAGGCCTCGGAGAGCTCCTTGAAGCGTTCCTCGGCCTCCTTATCGCCCGGGTTACGGTCCGGGTGGTACTCCAGCGCCTTACGGCGGTACGCGGCCTTCAGGCCGTCCGCGTCCACGTCTTTCGGGACGCCCAGCACCTCATATGGATCTCGCCGCGTGACAGCCACCTGAAGAGGATACTTTGAACAGCAGTAAGTGAGTGCAGTTCGGCATGAACCGCGACTAGTGCGCAGGGCCGGTGCTATCCTCGAAACTGTCTCGGCTGCCTGCCTGCAGGCCGACCCACGGAGGTCCAGAAGTGTCCATACGCACGAAGCGAATCCTCACGCTGGTGATGGTGCTCCTCTTGGCCGTGTTCCTGTCCGCGTGCCGTAACGAGACGCAGAACCGCATCCGGCGCAGCATCCAGGAGTACACGGCGCAGCGCATGTTCATAACGGTTTACTCGTACGACGGCAAGGCTATCTTCGACGGCATAGTCGACGGTAAGGTCACCCGCTCCGGCAACGCCAGCGAGGGCGGTCAGGGCAGCGAAGCTCTTGGCGATTACGTGTTCTGGTACGACGAGCGCGGCCGCTACCATCAGACCGATCTGCCCTACATGGTCACCACCTATGACCGGGCTCAGACCCCCACCAACTGATTCACGTTGGCGCGGCCCCGCCGCTTAACTAGCTTCGTAAGCGAAGACGCGGCCAAGCCATAACGGACGGTTAAGGTCCAAAACCTGCGACCAGCACGTAACGTTGCTAGACTTCGAGAAGATTGCGAGGCACATTCATGAACCGCAAACGCGTCACCCTGGCAGTAGCCGCCCTGGTCGTTGCCCTGCTCGTCTCCGCCTGCACCATCACGGTGCGGCCCGGCGGCGTCGGCAGCAGCGATTTCCCTCTCAACAACGTCATTGAAGAGTTCCGCCCCACGAGGGGCAACGGCGCCTCGTTCCGCGTGGGCGAACAGATCGAGTTCAGGCTTGTGGTCAACCAGCCCGGCTTCATCACCCTGTCGGCCATCGACCCCGACGGCCGCGTGTACACCTTCGCGCGCAACATCCCCGTGGAGCGCGGCGTTAACTTCCTGCCCACCCCCGGCCAGCGCGTGGTCTACACCGCCGGCCCGCCCCGCGGTCTGCACTACGTGAGGGCCTCGTTCACCTCCGGCCGCACGGACAGCTCCGTCACGTACCGCGGCCGCATGGGTAACGGCGAATGGAACTCGGCCATCAACCTCGAGATCCGCAGCTTCCCCGTTCGCGACGTGTACGAGACCACCCTCTACATCCGCTGACCGCACAGGCCGGAAGGCTCGCGACAACCTAGTAAAGTAGCGCGCCGCCACGGGCTGAAGTTCGTGGCGGCGCTCATGTGCGGTACAATGAACGGCATCGTGGCGCGAAGCAGCTACTGCTGGCGCCGACGCCACCGTGGAGGAAAACAGTCTTGGCAGGCCATAACAAGTGGTCACAGATAAAACGCAAGAAGGGCGCTTTAGACCAGAAGCGCGGCAAGATGATCAGTAAGCACATCCGGGCCATCCAGGCGGCTGTCCGTTCTGGCGGCGGGGGCGACCCTGCCACGAACCTGGCCCTCAAGAACGCCATGTCGGCGGCGAAGAGCGACAACGTGCCGATCGACAACGTGGACCGCGCCATAGAGCGCGCCACGGGCGGCGGCGAGGGCGGCACGTTCGACCCGGCCTTCTACGAAGGTTACGGGCCGGCCGGCGTGGCTGTGCTGGTGGAAGCGCTGACCGATAACAAGAACCGCACGGCCGGCGAGGTGAGGCACGTGTTCAGCAAGCACGGCGGTAACCTCTCGGGCTCAACCGCGTGGCAGTTCGACTCCAAAGGCATGATCGAACTCGACCATATCAGCGAGGAGCTCGAGGAAGCCGCCATAGAGCTGGGCGCCGAAGACATAGAGGTAGAGGACGGCACCACCGTCATCTACACGGGCCCTACCGAACTTTACGCGGTGGTTGAAGGTCTGCAGTCGCGGGGCCTGGAGGCGGAAGTGGCGCAGCTCACCAAGGTGCCGCAGACGCTCACCGAGCTCAGCGGCGACGAGGCCGAGACGGTCATCCGCTTCCTCGAAGCACTCGAGGACCTAGACGACGTGCAAAGCGTCTACACCACCGCCGATCTGGCGAACGCTCCCGAGAGCGTCGACTGAACCTAGAAAGGGTGAGCATGAGCTTCCCGATCCTTAGTTGGGATGACGTTCCGGCCATCACGGCCAACCAGATGCAGCAGCTGATAATGCTGGCCACCGGCAAGTTCGGCCTGGATAACCGTGTCCTCGTTGAGCACACCGCTCGCAACCTGGTCTCGCTCGTCGACGAGTTCGGCGATTCCGGCCCGGTGCTGGTGGTAGCTGGCCGCGGTAATAACGGCAGCGGCGGTCTGGCTGCCGCGCGCCTGCTGGCCGCGCGCGGGCGCCGCGTGTGGGTAGTGCCCACGCACGAAGCCGAGAACTACTCCGGCACGCCTAAAGAACAACTCGAGCACCTGCGTCACTTCGAGAAGGTGCGCGTACGCACCAGCCTGCCGAAGATGAAGTTCGGCTGCGTCATCGACGCCGCCATCGGCACCAACCTCGAGGGTCCGCCCCGCGGGCGCACGCTCGACGTCATCACCGTCCTCAACCAGGCCACCGACAGCGTGGTCATCTCCCTCGACACGCCCACGGGCATGCTGGCCGACGACGGCGAGACACCCGGCGACGTGGTCCGTGCCGACATAACCATGAGCATCGGTCTACCCAAGATCGGCGTGAAGCCCGGCGGTAACGTCGGTCGCCTCTTCGTAGGCGACCTCAGCCTGCCCGCCGGCCTGTTCGAAGCGCTGCGCCTCGACGCCGTGGAGCTGCCCGCCTACCTAACGGAGCTCACCGCGGACTGAGCGCCGCCGCTACACAAGCAAACGAAAGGGCCCCGCTAAGTTCGGGGCCCTTCTTCGTTCTGGTAGGCGCGGACAGGATTGAACTGTCGACCTCTACAGTGTCAGTGTAGCGCTCTCCCACTGAGCTACGCGCCTGCGCGTCGTTCACTTTACCGCAGCCGCACGCTTGCCGGCTAGACGGGGTACTGCGACCGGTACCGGAGCAGAAGTTGGAGGCGCCGACCGGATTCGAACCGGTGAATCGAGGTTTTGCAGACCTCTGCCTTACCCCTTGGCTACGGCGCCGGATGTTACTGCTTCCGCCGCGCAAGTGGCGGCCTTCCGGGTGCCCGGAACCGCTCCAGGGCGCGGTCCAAGCCTCGGAAAAGTACCATGAAAACGAGCTTAGGGTCAACGCGTCATGAACGTCGGCCCCCGCTCAGGCGGCGCGTCGCTCATTCGGTAAGCTGGCCGTATGCAAGAGAAGGCACCGACCAGGTTCGCGCACTTACACCAACACACCGCTTACTCGCTTCTGGACGGCGCCGCACGCATAAAGGACCTGATCCGCTGGGTTAAGGAGGTCTCCCCCGACCGCCCAGCGGTGGCCATGACCGACCACGGCAACATGCACGGCGCCGTGGAGTTCTACAAGACCGCCGTGGACGAGGGCGTCAAGCCCATCATCGGTTTCGAGGCGTACGTGGCGCCCGGCTCGCGCTTCGAGAAGCGCCGCGGCTCCAGCAAGATCGACGGCGGTTACTTCCACCTGACGCTCCTGGCTAAGGACTTCGAGGGTTACAAGAACCTCTGCAAGCTCTCCAGCCGCGCTTACCTCGAGGGCTTCTACATGAAGCCCCGCGTGGACCTCGAGCTGCTGGAGGAGCACTCGCAGGGAGTCATAGCCCTCTCCGGCTGCCTGGGCGCGCAGATACCGCGCACCATCCTCGACTTGGGCGAGGACGAGGGCGAGCGCGTGCTGCAGCGCTACCTAAGCATCTTCCGCGATGACTTCTTCATCGAGATCCAGGATCACGGCCAGGAGGAGCAGCGGGTGCTCAACCCGGTGCTGCGGCAGTTGGCCGACAAGTACGGCGTCGGCATGGTGGCCACCAACGACGGCCACTACGTGCGCAAGGAGGACGCGCACGCGCACGACGTGCTCCTGGCCATAGGTACCAAGGCGCTGGTCAGCGACGAGACCCGCTTCCGGTTCTCGTGCGACGAGTTCTACGTGAAAACGCCTGACGAGATGTGGAAGCTCATCCCGCAGGACCAGTACCCGGGCGCCTTCGACAACACGAACCACGTGGCGGACATCTGCAACGTGGACCTGCCCGTGGGCTCGCGGCGCGTTTACCAGATGCCAGAGCTGCAGCTGCCTGAAGGCGTGACCCTGGCCGAGCAGCTGCGCATGGACAGCTACCGCGGCCTCATGCAGCGCTACCCGGAACTGACCGAGGAACTCATGCGCCAGTACCTGGCTAGCGCCCGCGGCGCGTACGAGGTGGCGGCGCCGGCTACAGAGCCCGACCTGGAAGGCGTGCTGCTGGAACTGGCACGCCTGGCCGAACGCGGCAAGCAGGAGAAAGCCGCTGGCGCCGCGTACGGCGGGTACGTGTACCCGCACCTGCAGACCTTCACACCCAGCCACGATGCGGAGCGCACCAAGGAGCTATTGGAGCGCGTGGAGTACGAGCTGGGCGTGATCATTGCCATGGGCTTCCCCGACTACTTCCTGATCGTGGCCGACTTCATCAACTGGGCCCGCCAGCAAGGCATCGCCGTCGGCCCGGGCCGCGGTTCGGGCGCCGGCTCCATCGTGGCTTACGCCATCGGCATCACCAACATCGACCCGCTCGCTTACGACCTGCTCTTCGAGCGCTTCCTCAACCCCGACCGCGTGAGCATGCCCGACTTCGATATCGACTTCTCCGACGTGCGCCGCGGTGAGGTCATCGAGTACGTGCGCCGCAAGTACGGCGACGACCGGGTGGCGCACATCGCCACCTTCGGTACGCTGGCGTCGCGCGCCGCCATCAAGGACGCCGCCCGCGTCATGGAGGCGCCTTACGCCGAGGCCGACAAGGTCAGCAAGCTCGTGCCGCTCAAGTTCGGGCGCAGCGTGTCCATAGACGACGCCCTAGCCGAGATACCCGAGATGCGCGAGCTGTACGAGGCGGGCGCTAACCGCTACGTGGACGTGGCGCGCCAGCTGGAAGGCCTGCACCGCCACGCCTCCATTCACGCTGCCGGCGTGATCATCGCTAAGGACCCCGTGCAGGAGTTGGCGCCCGTGTTCCGCTCCGGCGACGGCCCCACCGTGTGCCAGTACGACATGGGCTCCATCGAGGACCTCGGGTTCATCAAGATGGACTTCCTCGGCTTGCGCACGCTGTCCCTCATCGAAGCGGCCGTGCGCATCATCAAGGAAACTCACGGCGTGACGCTGGTGCCGGACGAGTTCCCGCTCGGCGACGCCGAGACCTTCGAACTGCTCAGCCGCGGCGATGCCGCCGGCGTGTTCCAGTTCGAGGGCACGGGCATGACGGACACGCTGAGGCGCCTGAAGCCGCGCCGCATCCACGACCTGATCGCCGTCTCGGCCCTCTACCGCCCGGGGCCCATGGAGAACATCCCCACCTACATCAGGCGGCACCACGGCCAAGAGCCCGTGGATTACACCGACTTCCCGGTGAGCGAGCAGCACCTGGCCCCCATCCTGGCGGAGACCTACGGCATACCCGTCTACCAGGAACAGATCATGCAGATAGCCCAGAAGGTGGCGGGCTACAGCCTCGGTGAGGCCGACCTGCTCCGGCGCGCCATGGGCAAGAAGAAGGTCGAGGAGATGGTGCGGCACCGCGCCATCTTCCAGGCGGGCGCCGAGGGCCAAGGCATACCTAAGGTGGAGGCTAACCGCCTCTTCGACCTGCTGGAGCGCTTCGCGAACTACGGCTTCAACAAGTCGCACTCCGCCGCCTACGGCATGATCTCGTACCAGACCGCCTACCTTAAGACGCACTACCCGGTCGAGTTCGCCGCCGCCCTGCTGACGGTGGAGCGCGGCGACTCCGACAAGGTCGCGCAGTACGTGGCCGACGCCAAGCACCTGGGAGTGCCGGTACTGCCGCCCGACATCAACCTCTCGCGCGGCGACTTCACCCCGGTGGACGACGTGGTGCGCTTCGGTCTCTACGGCATCAAGAACGTGGGCGAGAACGCGGTGGACGTCATCCTGAACGAGCGCACTTACGGCGGGCCGTTCAAGGACCTCTTCGACTTCTGCAGCCGCATCGACACCACTGCGGTCAACAAGCGCGCCATCGAGCACCTGATCAAGGCGGGCGCGTTCGACCCGCTGTTACCCAAGGACGTGGCCCCAGCCCCCGGCCAGAAGGTGGGCGGCGGTCGCCACCTGCTGCTAGCCAACCTGGAGACCGCCATGAAGTGGGGCGCCGCGCAGCGCGAGCAGGAGTCCGCCGGCCAGATGTCGCTGTTCGGCGCGGAAGAAGTGGCGCCGCCCTCGCTAGAGTCCGCGCCGGCTTTCAGCGACCTGGAACTGCTGCGCTTCGAGAAGGAAGCGCTGGGGCTTTACATCAGCGACCACCCCATGAACTCGTACCCCGGCCTGGCCGAGGCAGCGTCGTGCAGCGCGGAGGCTCTGGAGCGGCACTATCACCAGAACGTCATGCCCGGTAACGCCCGCTTGAAGGTGGTCCTCACGGGCATCGTGCAGAGCGTAGTCAAGCGCCCCACCCGTAAAGGCACCATGATGGCGCGCTTCGAGCTAGCCGACGAGTCGGGCGCCCGCGAGGTCCTCGTCTTCGGCCGCACCTACGACTCGGTGGCGCCACTGCTCGAGGAAGACGCGCCAGTGGTGGCTGTGGTGGACGTAACCGATGAGGGCGAGGGCGTACGGATCGTGGTGGACCGGCTCATCCGCTGGGACACGAAGGAGGGCTCCGACGGCGGCGTGCCGGAAGTGGCGGTGCTGCGCATAGACCTGCTGCAGACCGCGCCGCACCAGCTGCTGGAGTTGCGCTCCGCCCTGGACGAGCACTCCGGCCGCACGCCCGTGCGCCTCGAGTTCGACGGCCCGGGCGGCCGCACCCTCTACCAGGTGGATGGCTCGCGGATTGACACCGGTGCGCTGACCGAACTGAGGAGCAGCTTCAGCTGGGTGGAGCCCGTGGTGACCGTGGACCGGCAGGCGTTACTGGCGGAACGCAGCCGGCCAGCTTTCGGCGGGCGCCCGCAGGCGCCCGAGGCGGACGTACCGTTCTGAGGTGCCCGCGGCGGACGTGCCGTTCTGAGGCGCCCGCGGCGGACGTGCCGTTCTGAGCCACCGCTAGCCCATTAGTGCGCTAGCGGGACTCCGGCCAGTACTGTTTGCTGTTCAGCCGAACTGCGTCTGCCGTAGGCCGTCCACTTGCGTTTGGCGCACGGCGTCGCTCTGCGTTTGGCGCGCGACGTTGACTTGAGTGGCAGCCATCTTGAAGGCCTGGCTGCTGGTGGCGGCGTGGTAGCCCGTTTCGTAATCGATGATGCCTTGTTCGTAAAGCTCCGCCAAGTGATCGTCGAACGAGCGCATGCCGTCCAGGCGCGCCTCGCGCAGCACGTCGTACAGCTCGGGGGTGCGTTCCTCGTCGCGCACCAGGTCCTTGACCCGTAGGGTGCCCTTGAGGATCTCGGTGGCGGCCACGCGACCCGACCCTAGCCTGGGCAGCAGACGCTGCGAGACGATGCCCACCAGCGACTCGGCGAACAGCACCCGAGCGGTGTCGCGTTCGTGTGGTGGGAACAGTTCGATCATGCGGTTGATGGTGCGCACGGAGTCCTGGGTGTGGAGCGTGCTGAAGACGAGGTGACCCGTCTGAGCCGCCGACAGTGCGGCGGCGGCGGTAGCGTGGTCGCGGATCTCGCCGATCATGATCACGTCGGGATCCTGGCGCATGGCGGCGGTCAGCGCCTCCGAGAAGGACGGCGCGTCGACACCCAGCTCGCGCTGCACCACGATGGAGCGCTTCGAGCGGTGCAGGTACTCGATGGGGTCCTCCACCGTGACGATCATGCGCGAGTGCACGCGGTTGATCTCGTCCACGACGCGCGCCAGGGTGGTGGACTTACCGGAGCCGGTGGGTCCCGTCACCAGCACCAGGCCCTTCTCCTGGTCGCGGAAGTACTCCAGGATGTCGCTGGGTAGATCCACCACCTGCAGGGCGGTCTCGTTGGAGTTGATGACGCGCAGCACGGCGCTGACGCTGCCGCGCTGCCGGAACAGGTTCACGCGGAAGCGGCCCAGCCCTGACACGCTGTAGGCCAAGTCGACCTGGTGCTTCGCTTCGAACACGGCCCGCTGCCGCTCGTCGCACATGAGGTCCAGTAGCGCCTCCGTGAAGCGGGGCGTGATCTTGGACTCGGTCACGGGGTTGAGCTTGCCGTTCACTCGCGACATGGCTGGCAGCCCCACATGCAGGTGCACATCGGAGGCGCCGCGCTCTACAATGCGCTGCAGCAGATCGTTGAAATGCATGGCTGCAGTCTGCGCCACGAGCCCTTACGGGATTCTTTCTCGTGCCACAGCACCTCCCCTCATGGCGGCAGCTTGTACACTTGCTGCGGCATGAACTTAGACCCGATCACCACAACTACTAACCAACCGGTGCCCAGCGCGGAGCTGGCCGCATGAGGATCCTGGCTCTGGCCGTCCTCGCCGCCGTAATCGTCGTGAGCGGCATCTGGCTGGCCCGTGACCGCTCCGGCACCGCTGCCCCCGCGGACGGCGCCCCGGCCGCCACCAGCACCGCTACCGGCGCTACTGCTACCGGCACCAGCGACGCTGCAGATGACGGCGCGCCGGCCGACACCGCAGGAGCCAGCACCGAGGCCACCGAGGCTGACGACGCTACGGGAGCGAACGACGCTACCGACGCCGCCGGCGCAGCCGACGACACGGCCGGTAGCCCCAGCGACGACGGCGCCGCTGACGCCACCGCGGGCGACGGCGAACCCCTCACCGACGCCGAGGTCGTCCCGCAGGGCTTCACGATGGTGCCGTTCCTCACCGACGTAGCGCAGCAGGCGTTCGACGCACCGGAGCAGGTGCTCGACCCCGAGCTCGACTACATGGCCGTCATCCGCACCAACCGCGGCGACATCACAGTGGACCTTTACGAGGACCTCACGCCCATCACGGTCAACAACTTCGTCTTCCTGGCGCTGCACCGTTACTTCGAGGGTGTGCCCTTCCACCGCGTCATCGACGGCTTCATGGCCCAGACCGGTGACCCCACCGGCACCGGCACGGGCGGCCCCGGTTATCAGTTCGACGACGAGATAGTTGAGGGCCTCGCCTTCGACTCCGAAGGCATCCTCGCCATGGCTAACGCCGGGCGCGGCCCGGACGGTAGCGGCACGAACGGCTCGCAGTTCTTCATCACGTTCGCCCCCACCGAGTGGCTAACGGGCGCGCACGCCATCTTCGGGCACGTCACCGCTGGCCTGGAGGTGCTGCCCGAGATCACCCGCATAGACCCCACCCAGCCGAGCGCCGTGGTTCCCTACACGGGCACCGTCGCGGACCTGGCAGCCCAGGGGGTGGAGCTACCGGTCGACGACACCAAGGTGGTGTCGGACGCCATAGAGGAACTCCTCGGAGCCTTGCCCGGCACCGGGCAGTCGTTCAGCGTGGCGGGCTACCGTGCGGTGGCGGGCATGCTCGGCACCGACCCGGCTTTCGGCTTCTACCTCAACCCCGACGAGATCGAAGCGGTCGTTGTGGCCGCGCGGCCCCGCTAAGCACCCCGTAAAACGGAAGGACAACCAGATGAACTCACTCGATGGCTTCACCAAGCTCGACCGGCTCTCCCCCGAACGCGTCACCCGCTTCAGCGCACCCGAGCAGGTGCTCGAGGACGGTAAGCAGTACCGCGCCGTTGTCACCACCAACAAGGGCGCCATGGTGCTGGACCTGTTCGCGGACAAGACCCCGGTCACGGTCAACAACTTCGTGTTCCTGGCGCTGAACGGTTACTACGACGGCATCGTGTTCCATCGCGTGCTGGAGGACTTCATGGCCCAGACGGGCGACCCCACCGGCACCGGCACGGGCGGCCCCGGCTACCAATTCGGCGACGAGTTCGACGCCAGCCTGCGCCACGACGCGAAGGGCGTGCTGAGCATGGCTAACGCCGGGCCCGGCACGAACGGCTCGCAGTTCTTCATCACCTTCATCCCCACCCCGTGGCTGGACGGCCGCCACAGCGTGTTCGGCAAGGTCGTGGAAGGCGTCGATGTCCTGGACGTCATCCAGCGCATAGACCCTGGTCAGCGCATACAGCCAGACGCCATGGAGTCGGTAGACATCTACGTCCGCTGAGTCACACCCGACCCTAGAACTTAGTCATCCCTCAGGCCAGGGGCTCGATCTCGAGCGCCCTGGCCTTCGCGTTCGCGCTCACGTGCTGCACGAACGCGCCGGCGTCCACGCCGTTCTGGTTGGGCTCCTTGCGGCTCCTGAAGCTCACTTGAGCGTTCTCCAGCTCGCGGTCGCCGAGGATGGCGATGTACGGGATCTTGAGGAGTTCCGCTTCCCGCACGGCGGCGTTCATGCGCTCGCCCTCGTCAGCCACGTCCGCCCGCACGCCCGCCGCGCGCAGCTTCTCCACTAGCTCAAGGGCGCCAGCGCGGTGGTGATCGGTGATCGGCACGACCCGCACCTGCTCGGGCGCCAGCCACAGCGGCACGTCGCCCGCGAAGTGTTCCAGGATCACGCCCAGGAAGCGCTCGGTGGAGCCGGTCACGGCGCGGTGCAGCACCACCGGGGTGGCCTTACTGCCGTCCTCGGTCACGTACTCGCACCCCAACCGCGACGGCTGGATGAAATCGACCTGGATGGTCGACAGCTGCCACTCGCGCCCCAGCGCGTCGCTGGCCATGAAGTCGGCCTTCGGGCCGTAGAAGGCAGCCTCACCCTCGGCCTCCACGTACTCCACGCCCTCGCTGTCCAGTGCTGCTCGCAGCGCCTCGGTGGCGCGCGCCCACTTGTCGTCGTCGGCCACGTACTTGCCTTCGTCGCCCTTCAACGACAGCTGCACGTAGTAATCCTTGAGGCCGTACACGTCGAGGGTCTCGCGCACTATGCGCAGCGCTAGCGCGAACTCGCTCTGGATTTGCTCCTCGGTGCAGAAGATGTGCGCGTCGTCCTGGGTAAGCGACCGCACGCGGGTGAGGCCCGCCAGCTGCCCGGAACGCTCGTTGCGGTACAGGGTGGCGAACTCCGCCATGCGCAGCGGCAGGTCGCGGTACGAGTGGAACTGGCTGTTGAACAGGGTCATGTGCGAGGGGCAGTTCATGGGTTTCAGCCGGTAACGCACGTCGCCATCGACCATGGGCGGGAACATGTCGTCTGCGTAGTTGGCTATGTGCCCGCTCTTCTGGTACAGCTCCTCCTTGACCATGTGACCGGTCCACACGTGCTGGTAACCGTACGCGGTCTGCTTCTCGCGCACGAGCTTCTCCATCTCATGCCGCATGGTCTCGCCGCGCGGCAGGAAGAGCGGCAGGCCCGGGCCGATGTCGTCCGCGAAGGTGAAGAGCTTAAGCTCGCGCCCCAGCTTGCGGTGGTCACGCTTCTTAGCCTCCTCGAGCTGCCACAGGTGGTGCTCGAGTTCCTCTTTGGTGGCGAACGCTACGCCGTAGATGCGCTGCAGCATGGGGCGGGTCTCGTCGCCACGCCAGTACGCGCCCGCCACGCTCATGAGCTTGAAGTGCGGCGGTATAGAGCCGGTGCTCGGCAGGTGCGGGCCGCGGCACAGGTCGGTGAAGCCCTCAGCCCCACCCTGCTCGTAGAAGGTGATGGCCTCGCCAGTGGGCAGGTCCTCGATGAGCTCCACCTTGTACGGGTCGCCCAGCTCGCGGTAGCGCTCCAGGGCCTCGTCACGCGGCAGCGCGTACTTCACCAGGGGCATGTCGGCCTTCACGAGCTCGCGCATGCGCGCCTCGATCTTCACCAGGTCGTCCGGGTTGAGGCTGCGCGGCAGGTCGAAGTCGTAGTAGAAGCCGTTCTCGATCACGGGGCCTATGCCCATGTGTATGCGGTGGCGGTCCGCGCCCTCAGCCATGAAGAGTTCCTGCACGGCCTGCGCCATGACGTGGGCGAGGGTGTGGCGCGCCAACTGCATGGCGTCGGCGTCGCGCTTGGTGACGACCTCAACGTTCGCGCCCTCCTGCACCTGGCTCTGCAGGTCGGAGAGTTTGCCGTTCACGCGCACGCCTAATGCGGCGCGCGCTAGGCCGGGGCCTATGGCTTCGGCGACGTCCTTACCGGTCGCGTGCTGGGG
>JBBAFX010000029.1:0-14328 GCA_041655195.1 Trueperaceae bacterium | reverse complement strand
CCGTGGCGGGCAGGACCTGGTCCAGCCGGTAGAACGCCAGCGCGCCCAGGCCCGCGCCCAGCAGTAGCGCCACGCCCGGGTTGACCAAGCGCAGCATGCCGCGCGAGAAGCCTATTAGCAGCACCGCGAAGAGGAGCGCGGCGAGTCCCGCCAGCCAGCTCCACGTCAGGTACCTGCCGTGAGCGCGGGAGGAGAACAGGTCCAGCACCGCCGCGGCTGCGCTGACGCGCTCTACCTGCTCGGGCCGCGTGAGCTGCGCTGCCGCCAGTTCCCCGCCCCCGCGCCAGCTGCGTTCGGCCAGAGCCTCGAGCACGCGCTCCTCCGCCTGGGCGGTGGTCAGGCCCGCCAGTTCGGAGGCTGGCAGCAGGCCCGTGAGGCTGTCTTCCGGCTCTTCTACACCGGCTAGAGCAGCCTTGGCTTCGGCCAGGCGCGACTCCATTTCGGCTTCGCTGCCCGTGAGCATGGTGCTGAAGAGTTCGTGCAGGCGGGCCCGCGCCACGGTGTCGACCCCGCTGGTCAGGCGCGCGCGCAGGTTGTCGTTGGTGATGAGGGCCAGCGCCTGCTGCAGGCCGCCCTCCAGCACGTTGTCGGTGAGCGCATCTATGATCGCGACCCCGACCTGCCTTGGGCTCATGTTCTGGACCTGGTTGACCGGGAACGTGACGAACACGCCCACCAGCGGCTGCACCGGCTGGCCCGGGTTGGCGGCCGCTTGCGTGGGCCAGTCAGCCGCGCGTGTGCCGTCGTCGAGCCCCCCGCCGGCCATCTGGGCGTCTATGGCGCCCGCCACCAGCTGCGGCACGGGCCCCTCCAGGGCCATCTGGAACTGCCTGCGCAGCGCCTCGTTACCGAGCACGCCCAGGAGCGCGCCCTGGCCGCTCGTGATGAGCCTGTCGGCCAGCACGCCCGCGCTGCGGCTAACTGCGTCAGCGACTGTGAAGGTGGGGACCTCGGTGGGGTCGGCGTACACCTGCATGCCCGGCAGGAGCATGAGCGGCTGGCCAGGCACGTAGCCGGCGCCGGTGCGGACCTCCACCAGGCTGCCGTCGCCGCCCGGCCGGAGCGTTAGCCGGAGGATGGCGCTCTGCGTGGCGGGGCCCGTCTCGCGGTCGCTGAGCTGCGAGAGGCTGAAGAAGAGCACCCCCACCAGGGCTGTGAGCGCGAGCAGGACCGCGCTGGCCCAAGCCACGTCGCGTTGCCATGCAGGTTGTCTGTCAGTTCGGTACATGGAACCGTCCTAGTCAGGGTTGAGCCGGCGAGCCCGGCTGACTCCGCTACCTTACCGCGCTCGCCTGGGGCTGGCGACCCTTACCATTGAGGTATGACATCCTCCCGCCGCGTGACGTTGATCCCCCTCGTGGGTCCGTTCCACACGCGCTTTCCTCTCTACAACGTCGTCCACGTGCGGGAGCTCCTGCAGAGCCTGGCGCCGGACGTTGTGGCACTTGCCACACTGCCGCCGGGCGCCCTCGCCACGCCCGCTTGGCGCGCCACGAGCGAGATCGCGCTACCCCACACCGCCGTGCCGTGGGCGGAGCGGCGGGCGGTGCCTCTGGCGGAGGTCGGCTCCGTCGCCGGCCTGCCGGGTGAGCCCGGCGAAGCGGGTGACGAGGAGGCGTTCGTCCGCTACCTGAACGAGTTCGAGGACGGCAGGGCGCACCTCCGGCAGGTGCGGTCCGCACTGGCGCCAGTGGAGGAGCTCCTCAGCCGCGTGCTCGACCTGGGCCGGGTGGTGTCTGAACTCGTGCCAGCCCTGGCCAACTACGACGAGGTGCGCCGCGCCACCTTCGGTGAGGGGCCCGGCACGGGCTGGCGCCAAGCGCGCGCGGAGCGGACCGCGGAACGGGTGCTGGCACTCAACGGCCCTCACGTGGCCGTGCTGGCTGGGGTCGACGACTTAGCGGCGGTACGCGCCGCGCTGACGCCGCACGCTGACGTAGTGGTGCCGGCGCGGCAACCGGAGCTCAGCGAAGCGGCCGCTCGGGAAGCGCGGGAGCGCTCGCTCCTGGACGTAGCCATGCGCGGCGACGTTGAGGACCCGGCGGGGCTCCTCGGCCAGCTGCGCACGCTCGGCACGCCGGAAGCCGGGTATCACGAGGCCAACATCCTGCTAGCTCACGGCCACGCCGCCGAGGCGCTCGAGAAGCTCGTCAGCGTAACGAGCGGCGACTTCCAGGAGCCCTACTACCTGCCGGGCTTCGTGCTGGCGCGGTTGGGCGAGTTACAGGACCTGACTGGCGACCGGCAGGCCGCGCTGCGCGCTTACCGCGGGGTGCTGGCCCTCGATTACGCCCCGCCCGAAGCGGTGGAAACCGCGCAGGCGGGCCTGGAACGGCCCTTCAGCGTGGCACCTGACGCGCAAGGGTGAACCTCCCCCCTTACAAAGCCGAGCTCGACTTCACATACGCGTTCGGGCGCTTCGCGGTCATCGAGGCACTCACCCGCCGCCCGGAGGACGTGACGACGGTGCTCTGGCACGGCGCCATGCCACCCGCGCACCAGGCTGCACTGGCAGCCGCGGCTGCCGCCGCCGGCGTACCCATGCACCGCAACGACGCCACGGTGGGCAGGCTGCGCCGCAAAGGCAACGTCCACTGCCTGGCCCAGGTGCGTAAGCGGCCCGAGGTGCTGGCGCCCGAGACCGACCATGTGCTGCTAATGGCACCGAGTCACCCAGGCAACGTGGGCACCGCTATTCGCAGCCTGGTGGCGTTCGGTTTCGAGGACCTGGCGCTCGTGAACCCGCAACTTGACCCGTGGGGCGCGTACGTAGTGCGCGCCTCCGTGGGCCTGCGCTTCGCGCTCAGGTGTCAGGTGTTCGCAACGCTGGCTGCTTACCTGAAGGCTTACGAACGGAGCGGCGCGCGGCAGCTCTACCTGCTTGACACCGGCGGGGAACAGGAGCTGGACGCGGTGGAGTTTCGCAGCCCCTTCACACTTATCTTCGGGCCGGAGTGGCTGGACCGGACCGCGGCGGCCGAGCCGGCGCCGGACGGCGCGACCTTGGCTCGGGCCGTCACCGTGCGGATCCCGCAGGTCAATCGGGTAGAATCCCTCAACTTGGCGACGGCTGTTTCTGTTGCGGCCTACCGTGCACGGCGGCCCCCGCGCAGTTAGGACCGGCAACGCCAACGGGGCCAACCACTCGCATCGCATCTTCCCTATCCTTGGTTGGTTGAGGGGGCGCTGGTGACACGCAGATTCTGGATACTCCTGGTGGCTTTCGGGGCGCTGGTCGCCGCCTCGTTCGCCGGCCGCACGGGCGCCATAGTCAGCCTGGGGCTGGCCGCAGTCATCGTGGCCATCGTCACGGTGCGGCGCCGCCCACGAGCGCTCGCCTGGCGCTTGGCCATGATCGGCGCGGTGGCGTGGGGCATCGAGGAAGCGGCGTGGAGCGTCAACCGCCTCTACGACGAGTTCAACCCCACCTTCGTCACCGAGGTCGGTTACTACCTGGGCGCTGCCGCGTGGCTAGGGGTGTTGCTCCTGGCGCCCAGTAAGCGCCTGCCGCGCTCACTCGTGCTGGCCGCCATCCCGCCCGTGGCGCTCATCCTGTGGATGCTGATCGACGAGATGGGCAACGCCGCCGGTTTGGTCTTCCCCCTCGTGGAGTTGGTGCTGCTCCTCGCTGCCTTACCGTTCCTGGGCGGCACGGTGAAGAGCGGCGCCTCCGAAGGGCGCCTGCTCGTGGTCATGGGCTTCTTCTTCCGGGCATTAGCCGCAGCCTCTTACTCCTGGCTGAGCGGCGGTACCAACCCGGACTTCCTGTTCCTCTGGCTCCTCAGCTACGTCTGCCTTGGAATCGGCATCTACATGGAGCTGAACGACCTGCACGTAGATTTCGTGTCCGCGGGCGTCACCGTCGTCACGCTGCAGCTCGCGGCGGCACGAATATTGGCGTTCATCAACTCCAGTCCGGCTGAGCGCACGGGCACGGACGCGTTCGCCGTTGTGGGCAGCCTGGCGTTCCTGCAGCTCGCCCTGGTACTGGTCATCCTCATCAACAACAACGACCGCCACATGCGCTCGCAGCAGCAACACCGCACCTGGTCCGGGCTCCTTGAGCGCATCATGGGTCCCAGCGGAGAAGGTGATTCGCTGACGGACATGATGGACCGCACCCTCAGGACCATCCCCGGGTTGCAGGGCATAGAGGTCCACGGTGAGGACAGCCGCGGCGACACCGGCGGCTACCCCTACCCCCTCGTCACGGGCGGCACGGAGGTCGGGCGCCTCTTCTTCCAGCGGCAACCGGCCGCCACGTCCGCCCTGGACACCTCCGCGCCTCTACTGGCCGCGCGCATCCAGCACGTGCAGGACCACGACCGCTGGCGCACGGCGGCGCTGACCGACCCCCTTACCAACCTGCTGAACCGCCGTGGCCTGGAGCTGCGCGCCTCGGTTCTCCTCGAGGACGCCCGGCGCGGCGGCAAGCCCGTCAGCATCGGCCTCATCGACATCGATCACTTCAAGCGGGTGAACGACGTGTACGGCCACTCCACAGGTGACCGCGCACTTCAGGAACTGGCGGCGATCCTAGGCCGTCACCTGCGGCCCGAGGATCTGGCTGTCCGCTGGGGCGGCGAGGAGTTCCTGGTGGTGCTCGTTTCCGATCTGGCGGGAGCCCTTGACGCCATGCGCCGTTTACGCAAGGAGCTGGCCGGCGCTGCGCTCGGCCAGGTGGCGTGGCCGCTGGCGGCGTCGGTGGGTCTGGCCGGCGGCACCGTGCCGGGCCCCGGTGACGTGCTGCCCCTGTGGGTGGAACAGGCCGACGCGGCGCTCATGCGCGCCAAAGCGCTCGGCAGGAACCGCATCGAGATCGCGGATGAGGCCGTGGACCTCGCCTAGCGCAGCACGGGGCGCCCGTTAGGTAACATGCGCTCATGCGCGAGCTCCTCTACGACGCCGCCCGCCACTTCAAGCGCGGTAAGGCCCTCGCCGAACGCGGCGACGTGAGGGGCGCCATGGCGGCCTACGAGGACGCCCTGCGCGAGCTCCACGCCGTGAAACCGCAGCGCATGCGCGACGTGCTACTGGCTCAGGTCTACCTCTCGCGCTTCCAGGCGGGTCGCGGCATAGACGCGCGCCGCGCCGACAGCGACCTGCGCGTGGGGTACAGCTACGCCCGCACCACGCACGAACCTACGGTCAGGCTCATGGCCGAGCAGCTGTGGCACGCCCGACTGGAGGAGCACGCCAGCGCCCCGCCTGCACGGCAAACCGGCGCTGAGCAGGAGCGGCCGGCGGGTCGGCGCGGTAGGCGCCGCCGTGGGAGCAGCCGCAACCGCCAAAGCGGGTAGCATTGCGCCATGACGCGAAAGATCCTTGAGCAGGCGTACGCCGCCGAGACAGAGTTTCTGGCGCTACTAGCCGAGCTGGTGGCGCACGAGAGCCCCTCCTCCGAAGTGACCGCGCTAAACGCGCTAGCCGACAAGCTGCAGGCGCTGTTAGAGGAGCGCGGTTTCACTACCACCCGTCACGCGCGCCAAGGCGCAGGCGACATAGTTGCGGGCCGCTTGGCTGGCGGCAGTGGCCCCGCTATCCTGATCCTCTGTCATTACGACACCGTCTGGCCGCTCGGCACCCTGGCCGCAATGCCGTGGCGCCGCGACGGCGACAAGGTGCACGGGCCCGGTGTGCTGGACATGAAGGCGGGCATAGCCAACGCACTGACCGCCGTGACATTGGCTGAGCGCATGGGGCTGCCGCTGGCGGGCCCCGTCACGCTGCTCCTCACCTCCGACGAGGAGGTCGGCTCGCACCACTCCCGCGAGCTGATCGAGGAACTCGCACGGGAGCACGACCGGGTCTTCGTGATGGAACCCGGCCGCGACGACGGCGCGCTGAAGGTAGGCCGCAAAGGGGTAGGCGACTTCGAGCTGCACCTGAAGGGGCGCTCCGCGCACGCTGGCAACAACCCCAGCGACGGCGCTAGCGCGCTGCGCGAGCTGGCTCACATGCTCCTCTTCGTGGAGGACCTGGCGGACAACGTCATGGGCACCAGCGTTAACGTCACCACCGCGCGGGCGGGCTTCGCCACCAACGTCATAGCCGAGGAGGCCATAGCTAGCGTGGACGTCCGCGTGCTCAAAGCCAGCGAGGCCGACAGGATCACGCAGGCCATCAACGACTACACGCCGCGCGACAGCCGCGTGACGCTCACCGTTACGGGCGGCTTGAACCGGCCCCCCATGGAATCGACCCCGGAGAACATGGCGCTGTACGAGACGGCAGTGACGGTGCTGGCGGACATGGGGCTGGCGCTCGAGGGCTCCGTGGTGGGCGGCGGTTCCGACGGCAACTTCACTTCCGCGCTGGGCGTGCCCACCCTCGACGGGCTCGGCTCCGCGGGTAGCGGGCCACACGCTCGCGACGAGCACATCCGCGTCAAGGAGACGCTCGAGCGGGTGGCTCTAGTCACCGGACTGCTGACGCGCGCCTGAGCATGCTCGGCGCGGGGCGGCTGGCCCACCACGTCCTGTGCGCGCTGTGCGGGCTGGTGCTCACGCTGGCGTTGCCGCCTACCGGCTGGTGGCCCCTCGTGTTCGTGCTGGCGCCGCTCTTCGTGGTGGTGGCGCGAGCCGAGCGGCGCCGCGACGCCTTAGCGGCTGGTTTCTGGTTCGGCCTGCCGTTCTTCGCCGTGTACGTGCTGTGGTTGCCCCGCAGCTTCGCCGAGCTGTTCGGGCCGGCGTTCTGGTTCGTCTTCCCCGTCATGGTGGCGCTGCTGGCGCTGTTCTGGGGCCTGACCTGCTGGGGCGCCTGGTTCCTGGCTGGGGGCCGCCGCGGCGCGCCGCCAGGTGGCCGCGTACTACTGACCCTGCCGGTCCTATGGGTGCTCGTGGAGTGGGCGCGCACGCAGGGCTACTTTGCGTTCCCGTGGGGCACGCTGGGGTACGCCTGGTTGGACAGCGCCCCCGGACAGCTGGCGGAGCACGTAGGCGTGTACGGCCTGAGCCTGCTGGCAACGCTGGGCGCCGCGCTGCTGGCGTGGCCGTTCGCGAGCGGCAATCCGGCTAGCGGCGGCGCGAGTACCGCCAACGGGGCCCCAGGCTCGAGCGGCGTGCCCGGCCGTGCTAGCGCTGGGCGCTTGGCTGATGCCGGCCTGGCTCTCCTGGCGCTAGTGGCGTTGCTCGGCCTGGCCTTCTGGCAGGGTGCCTTGCTCCTGCCGACTGCCAGCGTCGACGCTGGCCCTGTGGCCCAAGTCACCACCGGGGAGTCCACACCGAGCCCCGTGCGCCGCGCGCTGCTGGTGCAGGGCAACGTAGACCCGTTCGCCCGCGCCGCCTCGGCGGCCTCCGAGCTCGAGATCCACCTGGACCTCACGCGGGCGGCCGCCGCGGCGGAGGAGTTCGACCTGGTCGTGTGGCCGGAGGGCGCCGTCATCGGTTACCGCCTGGATACGGGCGACGCGGGCAGCCTGCGCTCTCTGATAACCGCCGCCGCGCCCGGCGCTAACTTCATAGTCGGCGGCCGCGCTTACGAAGGGGGTCGGGGCGACAGCTTCAACTCGCTCTTCAGCCTCTCCAACTCCGCGCTCCTGGGCCGCTACGACAAGCAGTACCTGGTGCCGTTCGGTGAGCGCTGGCCGCTCATCGACCAGCTCGAGGGCCTCTACCGGGCAGTCTTCCGCCTCTTCGGGCTGCCCCTGCTGGCTAGCACCCTGCCCGGCGCTGGCTCCACCCCCCTGGCCACCACGGTGGGGCCCGTAGCGGCGTTCATCTGCTACGAATCCGTCTTCCCGCAGGTGCAGCGCCAGATGGTGGCGCAAGGCGCTCAGGTGTTGGTCCTAGGCACGAACGACGCTTGGTTCGGGGTGGGTAACGGCGCCAGGCAGCACTTCGACATGGGGCGCATGCGGGCCATCGAGACGCGGCGCTGGCTGCTGCGGGCCGGCAACGACGGTGTGACCGCCGGGGTGGACCCGTACGGCCGCGTGGTGGCCGAGATCCCGCGCGGCGCAGCCGGCACGCTGGCCGTATCTTTCGAGCTGCGGGAGGGCGCCACGCTCTGGGTGCGGTACGGCCAATGGCTGCCCGCTGTTCTGGCCGCGTGGTTACTGGTGTGGTCTCTCATCCTGATGCGGGCCCAGCGCCGGGCGTAGACTTGGGCCCATCATGAAGGTAGTCATCGTCGGCGGTGGCGAAATCGGCTCGTTGATAGCGGACGCGCTCCATAGGTCGCATGACGTGACGGTCATAGACGCGGACTTGGAACGCGAGGAGGTCTTCGCTCACCTCGACGTGCAGTTCCTGCAGGGTAACGGCGCGGACCCGGAGGATCTGCGCCGAGCGGACGTGGAGCGCGCCCACGCCTTCGTGGCCTGCACCGACAACGACGACGTGAACGTGCTGGCCTGCCTGGCTGCCAAAGGCCTGGGTGCCAAGCAGACGTTGGCGTTCGTGACCCGCCAGCGCTACATCGACGCCTTCAAGCGCGAGGGCGCTTTCGAAACGGTGGGGCTCCTCATCGACCGGGTGCTCTGGCCGCAGCGGATCCTGGCGCGCCAGATTGCCGACATCGTGAGGGTGCCGCGCGCTATCGACAGCGCGCGCTTCGCTGACGGCCGCATAACCATGCTCGAGTACCTGCTGGAGGACGGCGACCCGTACATGTACACGCCGCTCACCATGCTGGAACTGCCCGAAGGGGTGCTGGCCGTGGGCGCCATCCGCGGCGAGACCTTCGCCATCCCGGTGGGCACCACTCAGTTCGAGCCCGGTGACCGCGTGGTGTTCATGGGCACAACGGAGCGCATGAAGGCGGTGCAGAGGAGCTTCGCGCCGCGGCTGCGTTCGCAGAAGGTGGTCATCGTGGGCGGCGGCAACGTGGGGTTCATGGTGGCCGAGTACCTGGAGCCCTACCGTTACGACATCTCCATCTTCGAAGAGGTCGACGAGCGCTGCCAGAAGCTGGCGCAGTGGCTGCCCAGCGTGCTGGTGCTGCGCGGCGACGGCACGGACCTCGAGGTGCTCGAGCAGGAGCGCGTGGAGGACGCCGACGTCATGGTGGCGGTAACGGACGACGACGGCAAGAACCTGCTCGTTTCGCTCCTCGCCAAGCAGCTCGGCATACCCAAGGTCATCACCCGCGTGGGCCGGCCCCGCAACCGGCGCGCGTTCATGCGGGTCGGTATCGACTCGCCACTCACGCCGCGCTCCGCGGCTGTGCAGGAGGTTGTGAACTGGCTGCGGGTAGACGAGGTGGAGCACCTGGCCACCATCGAGGACTTCGCTGAGGTGACCGAGGCAATCTACCCGCTCGACGCGCCTGGCGGGCGGGTCATGGACCTGAACACGCCGTCAACCATGCTGATAGGCGCCATCGAGCGCGGCAACCGGGTGTTCGTGCCGAACGGCTTGACGCAGGTGGAGCCCGGCGATCACCTCTACCTCGTCACCACGCCCGACCAGGTCGACGCGCTGGAGGAATGGCTCGACGAGCAGGGCACACCGGTGCCACCCCGGCCGTGAAGTCCCCATGGAACGAGTGGAACGAGCGGCGCTCGCCCCGGCGCATGTTGGCGGCCAGCGCCGGTCAATTGGGCGCGCAGCCCGACAGCGTCTACCAGCTGCGTGGCCGGTTCCTGACTTACATGCTGGGCACCGCGCTACTGGCCATGGCGGCGGCCGGTGCCCTCTTCGCGCTGTACGCCTACGTACTGGGCGAGAGCGTCGAGGGTTTCCTGGCGGTGCTGGGCGTGGCCTTCCCCGTGGGGGTACTGCTGCGCCTACGCGGCTCCCCTAACGCCGAGCCGAGCCCCCGCGAGGCGCTCGGCAGCGTGCTGCTCACGTGGCTCGTCATGCCTGCGCTGGCGGGGCTGCCGTACCTGCTGGCAGGCGGCTTCGGGCCCATAGACGCTTTCTTCGAGGCCATGAGCGGCTTCACCACCACGGGCGCCACCACCATCACGGACCTTAGCTCGGTCGCCACCAGCCTGCTCATGTGGCGAGCTCTCTCGCAGTGGGTCGGCGGGGTGGGCATCGTCGTCATGTTCGTGGCGGTCTTCCCGCAACTGGCCATCGCCGGGCGCCAGCTCTTTTTCGCTGAGGCGCCGGGCGCGTACCAGGAGCGGCTGGCGCCGCGCCTGCGCAGCACGGCGGCGCTGGTGGTGGGCGTCTACGCCAGCCTGACGCTGCTGGCGGCGGTGGCGTTCGCGCTGGCGGGCATGAGCCCGTTCGACGCGGTCGCGCACGCGCTGGCGAGCCTCTCCGCTGGGGGCTTCTCGCCCGTGCCGCTCGGCATGAGTGGTTACGGCGCCGCGGCGCAGTGGGTGGCTGTGCTCTTCATGCTGCTGGCGGGTGTGAGTTTCCCTCTCCTCTACCGGGCCGTTAGCGGCCAACCCCGCGCCATCCTGCGTAGCACTGAGCTGCGCGCCTACCTGCTGATAGTGCTCGGGGCCGGGTTGGCTCTGGCCCTCCTCACGCGCGCCGAGTACGGCAGTGGCGACGCGCTGCGCCACGGCCTCTTCCAGGCCGTCAGTGTGGTCACCACCACGGGTTTCGCGTCGGACGACTTCACCCACTGGGGCCAGCCCGCGCAGGCCCTCATCGTGCTGCTCCTGTTCGTGGGCGGCAGCGCCGGCTCCGCTAGCGGGGGCGTGAAGGTGGCCCGCTGGCTGATCATCGTAAAGCAGAGCGTGCGCGAGGTTCGGCGCGCCCTGCATCCGCGCGCGGTCATGCCCGTGCTTGTAGGCGACCGGGTGGTGCCCGAGGAGGTCATGCGTTCCGTGGTGGCGTTCCTGACCCTCTACCTGGCGCTCTTCGTTACCGGCACCGTGACGCTGGCGCTCTTGGGCGAGGACCTGCAGACCGCCTTCACTGCCGCCATCGCCTGCCTGGGCAACACGGGCGTGGGCCTCGGCCAGCTTGGCCCCATGGGCACGTTCGAGAGCCTCCACCCCCTCAGCCGCGTCATGCTGACGTTCCTCATGTACGCGGGCCGGCTCGAGGTGGTCACCGTGTTCGTCGTGTTCGACGCTTCGTTCTGGCGGCGGCCGCGGCGGCGGCGCGTTTTGCCAGCGAGGCCGCGCTGAGCTATGCTCCTTGACATCCGAAGGCTCGCTACCGAGCGTTCAGCCTCTGTAGAGCGGCCCCAAGTAAGTGTCCGCAGCCCGCGCCGTTCCGGCGTGGGCGCCGCCGTCAGCGGTTCGCAACCGCCTTCGTTGGAGGGAACATGACCGACAGCATCGACTCCGTCCTGCAGGAGACCCGGCAGTTCCGGCCGTCTAAAGCGTTCGCGAAGCAGGCGCACATCTCGGATCCCGCCGAGTACGAGCGCCTCTACCGGCAGTCCATCGAGGACCCGGAAGCGTTCTGGGGCGCGGCGGCGGAGCAGTTCCACTGGTTCGAGAAGTGGGACAAGGTGCTCGAGTGGGAGGAGCCCCACTCGAAGTGGTTCGTGGGCGGCAAGACGAACCTGGCTTACAACTGCCTGGACCTACAGGTGGAGCGGGGCCTCGGCAACAAGGTGGCCCTCTTCTGGGAGGGCGAGCCGGGCGACAAGCGGGTGCTGACTTACTCCGACCTGCTCATCGAGGTGAACCGCTTCGCTAACGTGCTGAAGAGCAAGGGCATCCGCACGGGCGACGTGGTGGCCATCTACTTGCCCATGATCCCGGAGGCGGTCATCGCCATGCTGGCCTGCGCCCGCATCGGCGCCACGCACTCCGTGGTGTTCGGGGGCTTCTCGTCGCACGCGCTGTCGGACCGCATCAACGACGCCAGCGCCAAACTGGTGATCACGGCGGACGGCGGCTGGCGGCGCGGCAGCGTGCTGCCCCTCAAGCCGGCGGTGGATGAGGCTCTCGAAACGTGCCCGAGCGTGCAGGACGTGATCGTGGTGCGGCGCGCCGACAACGTTATCAACATGGAGGCCGGCCGCGACGAGTGGTACCACGAGCTCATCGGCAGCGCGTCCGACGAGTGCGACGCCGTGCCGGTAGATTCCGAGCACCCCGCGTACATCCTCTACACTTCGGGCTCCACGGGCACCCCGAAGGGCGTGGTGCACAGCACGGGCGGCTACCTCGTGCACACCGCGCTGACCGCCAAGTACGTCTTCGACCTTAAGCCGAATGACATCTACTGGTGCACGGCCGACATCGGCTGGGTCACTGGCCACAGTTACGTAGTGTACGGCATGCTCTCTAACGGCGCCACGCAGGTCATGTACGAGGGCGTGCCGTTCCATCCTGGGCCCGACCGCTTCTGGGAGATGATCGAGCGTTACCGCGTGAGCATCTTCTACACGGCGCCCACCGCCATCCGCGCGTTCATCAAGATGGGCGCGGAGCACCCGGAGAAGCACGACCTCTCCAGCCTGCGCCTGATCGGCACGGTGGGCGAGCCCATCAACCCCGAGGTGTGGATGTGGTACCGCCGCGTCATCGGTGGCGACCGCTGCCCGGTGATCGATACCTGGTGGCAGACGGAAACGGGCGCCATCATGATCAGCACCGTCCCAGGCGTGCACGACGCCAAGCCGGGCTCGGCGGGCTTGCCGCTCTTCGGCATCGACGCCGCCGTGGTCGACGCGGACGGCAACGAGGCGCCCGCCAACCAGGGCGGTTACCTCATCGTGCGCAAGCCGTGGCCGGGCATGCTGCGCACGGTGTACGGCGACGACGACCGTTACCGCAACCAGTACTGGAACGAGGTGCCGGGCGTGTACTTCTCCGGTGACGGCGCCCGCGTGGACGAGGACGGCTACTTCTGGATCATGGGCCGCGTGGACGACGTGGTGAACGTGTCCGGTCACCGCCTCGGCACCATGGAGGTGGAGTCCGCCATAGTGTCGCACGAGGCCGTGGCCGAGGCCGCCGTGGTGGGTCGTCCCGACGAGCTCAAAGGGCAAGGCATCGTGGCCTTCGTGACCCTGGAGCAGGGTTACGAGCCCACCGAGGCGCTGCGTCAGGAGCTCCGCAAGCACGTGGCCGACGAGATCGGCGCCATCGCGCGCCCGGACGAGGTGCGCTTCGCGGACGCGCTGCCGAAGACGCGCTCCGGCAAGATCATGCGGCGCCTGCTGCGCAGCGTGGCCGCCGGTCAGGAGCTGATCGGCGACACCAGCACCCTCGAGGACCGCGGGGTGGTGGAGCAGCTGCAGCAGGGCGGTTGAGCGGCGGGCTAGCTCACGGGCTGACGGGTTCGAACACCAGTATGCGGGCGTTGTCGCTATCGGCCACGAACAGCTGGTTCTCGTACGCGAACACACCGTCGGCATGGGCGAAACCGGCCGCATTCACGCTCGGCTGGCCAGCGTTCCTTTCGGTCGTGTCGAAATCGGGTTGACCAAGCACCTGATCGGCGGGCTGACCGCTGGCCTCTGGAACCGAGTCCCAGATCAGCACGCGGCTGTTAGAGGAGTCGGCTACGAAGAGCTGGTTGCCGTTCGAGTGCACGTAGTAGGGGAAGTTCAGGCCAAGTTGCCCGGTCCCGGGTGAGCCCGAGTTGAAGCCTGCCTGGCCTAGCACCGCGTCGGCAGCGGCGAAGTCGGTGGTGGGAACCTGGTTCCAGATGAGGACCCGGTTATTGCTAGCGTCGGCAACCACAAGTCTCTCGCCGTCGCTCCAAACGTCGCTGGGGTAGTTCAGTACCCGGTTGCTGGGCGCAGCGTCGGAGATGCCGTCCTGATCGTCATCGTTGGACTGGCATGTGTCGAAGGCGCCTTGGCCAAGCACGACGTCAGGTTCCGAACCGGAATCTGTGGGCACCGAGTTCCAGATCAGCACGCGGTTGTTTTCGGTGTCGGCGACGATGAGCTTCCCCGCCGCGAAGGTGACCCCGTCGGGGTAGCTGAGGCCTGTTCTACTGCAGGCAGGTAGATCAGAGTCTAGGTCGGGCTGGCCGATGGCGAACGTGGCGGCCGCTCCGTTGGCCGTCGGCGCAGCGCTGTACACCAACACGCGGTGATTATCGTAGTCGGCCACGAACAACCGCTGGCCGTCGGTAGCGATAGTACCTGGCCCAGCCATGGTTGCGGCGGAGACAGCGGACGCTGTGTCGGAGAAATCCGCCTTGCCCAGAACGAAGTCGGCAGAGGCGTCACTGGCGGTGGGCACTTGGTCGTAGCCCATCACCCGACCGGCTCCGTAGGCAGCAATGTAGAGCGCGCCATTAACGATGGCCCCGCGTCCGTACACTTCCCCGAGGCGCTTGTTGGCAGCCGTCTCCGTTACGCTCACCAGGTCCGGTTGGCCGATGGCGAAGCTGGCGGCTTGGCCGTCTACGAACGTTAGGAACGGGTACACGACGTTCGCTGTGGCCGTGGCGGGCGCGGCTTGGCCGGGGTTCTGCACGCTGACGGTGAGGGTGTTGGTGTTGTCCTGGA